>DASQPS010000001.1:0-4093 GCA_035643845.1 Gemmatimonadaceae bacterium
ACATACTGTCGTGGTCACACCGCTGGAGTGCCAGTCGAAACCGAGTACGCAGCCGAACGCCTGGAACCAGTAGGGATCAGAGAGGCGCTTCAGGAGCGCGGGACGGCCCTGCTCGAGGACGATGATTTCGGCGATCGCCGGTGCGAGCTCCGCCATCCGGTCAAAAAGCCATCGCGGCGCCCTGCCGCCGTGCAGTGGAAGAGTGGCGCTACCTGTTCTTGTCGGCACTTCTAAAGCTACAACGCGTACACATTGATAGAATCCGCTACAGGATATTAATTCTCATTGTTGCACCCGCAGGAGCAGAATTCCAAATGACATCAACCTTACAAAAAATTACCGCTTCTCTGGTTGCTGCGGTCTCCCTCGCCGCGTGCGTCGGTGTGACCTCTGCGTCGGCGCAAACCGTCGTGGTCGCAGCTCCATCAGGACCACCGAGCCCCGACGCCGTCGCGCAGGCGCGAGCCGACAGCATCCGGCATCCGTACACGGAGGCCGACATCCATTTCATGTCGTCGATGATCGGGCACCACGCGCAGGCAATCGTGATGGCTCGCTGGGCTCCCAGTCACGGGGCCAGTCCCGCAGTCCAGACTCTCGCTGCGCGGATCATCAACGCGCAGCAGGACGAGATTGGCACCATGCAGCGCTGGCTCAAGGACCGCCTGCAGCCCGTGCCCGACGCGGTTGCTACAGGAATGAGAATGGAGATGAACGGCATGGAGCACGAGATGCTCATGCCCGGCATGCTCACAGATGCGCAGATGAAAGAGCTGAACGCCGCGCGCGGTGCGGAGTTCGACCGATTGTTTCTCAAGGACATGATCCAACACCATACGGGCGCGCTGACCATGGTGAAGCAGTTGTTCGACAGCTACGGCGCCGGTCAGGACGAGACCGTGTTCAAGTTTGCATCCGATGTCAACGTCGATCAGACAACAGAGATCGCCCGGATGCAGAAGTTGCTCGTTGCAGTCACCCTCGGCGAAGAATCGCCGTAGTAGTCTCGTCGTCGGACATCCGTCCGCGACGTCCCCGAACATCAGAGGAACCACGCATGGGATTCACGAACCGAGCGGGCAAGTCCGGGTTGAAACCCGGGGTCGCTTACTTCAAATCGCTGTCACTCGTTGTGGGCACGATAGCGCTCACGGCCTGCGCGACCGCGACCACTTCTCATTCCAGCAGTATTCCGCCCATCTCGGACATGTCGCCCGGCGAGCCTTATCCCGATCCGCGCGTCGGGCTGCGCGCGGGAAAGGATAACGCAGGAGAAGCGATGTGGAATCTCCGTGTCATGTCGCAGACTCCGCCGTCGGAGAAATTCGCCGGGATCACCAACTCCGACCTGGCGTTCGAGGGCCCCTACGCAATTCAAGGGAGCTACAACGGCTATCAGATCTGGGATATTTCGAACCCAAGCCGTCCGGCCCTGAAAACAGCGTACGTATGCCCAGCTTCGCAGAGCGATGTCTCGGTCTACCGAAATCTTCTTTTCGTTTCGGGCGAAGGCTTGAGTGGCCGTGTCGACTGCGGCACCGAGGGAGTGAAGGACACGGTGAGCAGTGCCCGACTCCGCGGACTTCGCATCTTCGACATCAGCGATCTGAGCAATCCGAAGAACGTCGGTAACGTCCAGACCTGCCGCGGATCACACACGCATACATTGCTCGTTGACCCGAAGGATCCGGACAACGTTTATGTCTACATCTCTGGGTCCGCGGGTGTTCGCTCGCCGAACGAGCTCGCTGGCTGCCTCCGCGGTCCGCTCGATTCGGTTCCGAATACGGCGCTGTTTCGCATCGAGGTCATCAAGGTTCCTCTAGCGCACCCGGAACAGGCTTCGATCGTAAGCTCGCCAAGAATCTTCAACAACCTCGTTGCTCCTGCTCGTCATGGCGAGGCGCCAGAAGATATTGCCGAGCAACAGAAGGCGTTGGCCGAGGCAAAAGCAAAGGGCCAGTTCACGGGTGTGATCTTCGGCACGGAACGGCCTCTCACTCCGCGATTCATTAATCCGCTACTGGACAGCCTCGTAAAGGCCCGTGGAGGTACGGGCGCGGCTACGCCAGCCGACAGTGCCGCTTTGCGGGCCGCACTTCCAGGCCTCATCGCGAAGATCTACGGACCGCAGCCTGCGGCAGGTACGGTGCGGCCTGGTCCGACTCAGTGCCATGACATTACGGTCTACCCCGCGGTCGGTCTTGCCGGCGGCGCTTGCGAAGGGTACGGCTTTCTCCTCGATATCCACGACCCGGCGAATCCGGTTCGGCTCGCCGCGGTATCCGATTCCAATTTCTCGTACTGGCATTCCGCGACGTTCAACAACGACGGAACCAAGATTCTATTCTCCGACGAGTGGGGCGGCGGCGGTCAGCCGAAGTGCCGCTCGACCGATCGGCGCGAGTGGGGTGCCGACGCGATCTTCACCATCGCAAACAACTCGATGCAGTTTCAGAGCTACTACAAGCTGCCGGCTCCGCAGACCAAGTACGAAAACTGTGTCGCGCACAACGGGTCGCTGATTCCGATTCCGGGACGCGACGTAATGGTGCAGGCGTGGTATCAGGGCGGAATCTCGGTGTTCGATTGGACCGATGCGGCCCACCCGCACGAGATAGCCTACTTCGACCGCGGTCCGGTCGATTCCACGCGCATGGTTGGAGCGGGCGAATGGTCCGCCTACTGGTACAATGGCGTGATCGTAGGATCCGAGATCTCGCGCGGTCTCGACATATGGCAGCTAACTCCGAGCGCGTACCTCTCGCAGAACGAGATCGATGCAGCGAGAACAGTGCACCTCGATTATCTGAACACGCAGGGTCAGCCGAAGTTCACCTGGCCACCGAGTTTTGTGCTTGCGCGCGCGTACGTCGACCAGCTCGAGCGGACGAACGGACTTGCGTCTGCGCGGATCGCCGCGGTACGCCAGGCTCTCGCCAGTGCCGAGAGCGCTTCAGGTACCCAACGTCGTGACGCGTTGAGTCAGCTTGCAACGCAGCTTGACGCGGACGCGGCGACCTCCGCGGATGCCGCAAAGGTTCGAACGCTCGCTGCGGCGGTGAGAAACCTGGCGACCTGACGCGAAGTAGTACCGAGTTAAATGGGTTGTAGCAGAAGGCGCCTGCGAAGCGAAATTGCTTCACAGGCGCCTTCTGGTTCAATGAGCAGTCGCTACTTCGCGACGCCGCGCCGAAATGCGCCGAGGCTTGCTCCCCAGATCAGGAGACCGAGCGCGACTCCGAGGAGGGCGCCACGCACCGCGTCAATTGCGTCCGGGCCGAGACCACCGGTGACGGGGAAAAACCTGGGCCACACGAGCATGATCGCGAGCGAAGCCATTCCGAAGCGAATCGGCTTCTTGGGATCTCTAATTTGATGTCGAAAAAACATGTAATGCACTCCGTTGGGTTAATCAGTTAACAGATACCAGCACATGACAGCCAGTTTGACGGCGACGAAAGTGACCGCGACGGCGAGCAGATCCCAGCTCCAGATGTGATCGTGGAAGAAGCGGTACTCGAAAAGACAGATGGCTACGACCGCTCCGACAATTCCCGCCAGGCTCGTCGAGCGACGCCGGTGGTTCAGGAACCGTTCATCGATTGCAGTACCGAGCAAAGGGATTTTCATTTTGAAGCCTGCAGAGTGAAAATTCGATCTGTGGGACAGTTGAACACGCGGGCGAAAACGAGCGCCAGCTCGAGGCTGGGTACGTAACGCTCGCGTTCGATGGAGTTGATGCTCTGGCGGGACACTCCGACGGCGTCAGCGAGTTGTTGCTGGGTCCACCCTCGATCAGCACGCAGCTCTTTTACCCGGTTTTGTATTCGCCATTGCATGTAAAGCTCGCTTTCCTTATAAGCTAGGGTACGGCTGGGCAAATGTCAAGTGAGCTTTACTAGGCGGGAAGGGCGGGTGGGAGGATCGAGGACGCGGACCAACGGCATCGACGATTGCGGACTGATTGAGGACTGAGGACTCGGACTAACCGCGGACTGAGAACTCACAGCGTGCCGAGCGAGGATATGTCCGTGGCGCATTGAACTGCTCTGCTACCCGCTGCCCGCTCTGCGCTACTCGCTAAGCGCTG
>DASQPS010000002.1:0-3609 GCA_035643845.1 Gemmatimonadaceae bacterium
CGGCTACGACGATCTTGCTGGGTACCTCAAGGATTCGCCGTACTTCGGAGCAATCGTCGGCCGTTACGCAAATCGGATTGCGCGCGGACACTTCACCCTCGATGGCAAGACGTACACGCTCGCCATCAACAACGGCCCCAACAGCCTGCACGGCGGACTGAAGGGATTCGACAAAGTCATGTGGACGGCGCACCCATTTCGGGATCAGACAGGAGAGGGTGTCGCGCTCGACTACGTCAGTCCCGACGGAGAAGAAGGATATCCAGGGACGCTGCGGGCGAAAGTGACTTACACGTTGACGCCGGACGATCGATTGATCGTCGACTACAACGCGACGACCGACAAGGCGACACCGGTGAATCTGTCACAGCACACGTACTGGAACCTTGTCGGCGACGCGGCGAGCGACATACTCGGCCACCTTCTCACCATTAACGCCGATGCGATCACGCCGGTTGATTCCACTCTGATTCCCACGGGCGAAATCATGCCGGTGGCAGGAACGCCGTTCGACTTCCGCACGCCCACACCAATCGGCGCGCGAATCGATCAACGAGAGAACACACAGATCCGTTACGGCAATGGCTACGATCACAACTTCGTACTGAATCGCGGCAGCGCTGCTCCAGATGCGCTCGTGCACGCCGCTCGAGTAGTCGAACCCTCGAGCGGGCGGACGCTCGATGTCTACACAAGCCAGCCGGGACTTCAGTTTTATTCGGGAAACTTTCTCGACGGCAGCATCACCGGCAAAGGCGGACGCGTGTATCGCTTTCGGTATGGGTTGGCGCTCGAGACCCAGCATTTTCCCGATTCGCCGAACCATCCCAATTTTCCGTCGACGATCTTGCGGCCGGGGGAGCAATTCCGATCACGCACGGTCTTCCAGTTCGGAACAGCACAATAAGGGCCGAGGGCTAATGCAGAAATTCCGACTGAGCCTTGCCGCACTCTTCCTTCTGCCGATCTTCAGTGTCCGCGCACAACACGGCGCGCGCTGGACTCCGCAGCACGCACACGTGTGGGCCGATTCAACTGGCTGGCTCGTCGGGAGCAACTTCGCGCCGAGCACTGCGATCAATCAGCTGGAAATGTGGCAGGCTGCGACGTTCGACACAGCGACCATCGATCGCGAGCTCGGCTGGGCCGAATCGCTCGGCATGAACACCATGCGGGTCTTCCTGCACAATCTTCTCTGGCAGCAGGACTCGAGCGGATTTCTGAGGCGGATGGATCAGTTCCTGACAATCGCGCAGCGTCATCACATCCGTCCGATGTTCGTTCTGTTCGATGCGGTGTGGGATCCGCTCCCGCACCTCGGCAAGCAACGCGCGCCGATTCCCCATCTGCACAATTCTGGATGGGTGCAGAGTCCGGGCGCCGCGATTCTTTCCGACACGATGCGCTACGACGAGCTACGCGGTTATGTGCAGGGAGTCGTCGGAAGATTCGCGAAGGATAGACGAGTGGTTGCCTGGGATATTTTCAACGAGCCGGACAACACGAATCGTCCCGCGTACATCGCCTACGAGCCAATCAACAAGCCGGCCCTGACGCTGATCCTGATGCGAAAGGCTTTCGCATGGGCGCGACAAGAGCATCCATCGCAGCCCCTGACGGCGGCGCCCTGGCTCGGCGATTACGTGGATCCGGCGCGGATGCGGCCTGCGACGAAGTTCATGCTGGATAATTCAGACGTCGTCACGTTTCACAGCTATGACGACAGCGCGACGGTCGAGAAATTGATCACCGCATTGGAGCGCTACGGCCGGCCGATTATCTGCTCCGAGTACATGGCGCGACCGCGCGGCAGCACATTCCAGGCAATATTGCCGATTTTCGCGCGCCGGCACGTTGGCGCGATCAATTGGGGATTCGTCTCGGGAAAAACCCAGACGATTTACCCGTGGGATTCGTGGACCAACGAATACACGGCCGAACCTAAGGTCTGGTTCCACGACATCTTTCGGCGTGACGGAACTCCGTACGATTCCGCCGAGGTGCGGTTGATACGCGGACTCACTCGGAACTAGCGAGCCGGCTGTCTCATTGAGCGAATATCATCCCGCAATCCTGCCAGCTCTGCGCGCAGCGACTCTATCTCTTTCTTTCCCGGAACCTCGGCCTCGTCGTTGTCAGCATCTCGTCCCACGAAATAACTGGACAGCGACGCGGTGACGTAGCCCCACACGGCGAACGCATAGAACGCGAGCAGCAAGCACAGCACCCTGCCCTCGCCCGATTGCGGCCAGTAGTTCGAGCCCAAGGTCGTCATGACCATCGCCGTCCACCAAAGGGCCGACCCAAAATTGGCGATGCCGTCGTTGGGCACACCCTGCTCGAAGTAGTACATCGCTGCTGCGCCGCCGAACGTGATAATGGTACTGAGCGCGAGCACGTATCCGAGTCCGCGACGTTTCATGCTGCGGCCGAGTGCGCTCATGCCGCGATTCAGGGAGCTGATGACGCGGACGAGTCGGAAGCCGCGCGCCAGTCGTGCCGCGCGCAGAAATCGCAGCGCCGCAAAGACGCTGAACACACGCAGCGCCGGCACAATCAGCGAGATCTCGATCAGCCAGTTGTGTTTGAAGTAGTCGGATTTGTCGGGTGCCAGGATCAGCCGCACCACGAAGTCGATGATGAAGATGATCCAGATAATCGTGCTGAACACGGCGACTAGTGTGGAGCGGCCGCGCGTGAACTCGATGATGAGCAATCCGAGCCAGATGAAGCCGAGGACTCGCATTGGTTTCTCGATCCAGTGCTCGAACTGGGCGAGCGTAGACTCGCGCTCCTCCCTGTCGTCGGGGCGCACCTCCTGGGTGGCGTCTGCCATTGATTACTCCTGCGTTGTCAGTGGTTCGCGAGCAGGAGTTTCAATAAGGAGACCATTACATCGCGGTGATGCCAATTCGAGACAGTAACACGCGGTACCTTGGCTCAGCGCGCAAGCGACCCAGACGCCGATCGGATTGCATACTCAGCGTCGCCTGGATGCCCCACGTCTTCTGGCGATCGAACCACACAAACGCCGAGTCAATGTCTCCTTCTTCGCCGTACAGCATTCCGCGGTACGCAGCGTATTGGTCGCTCGTGGTATCCGCGCGCGCGAACGCGCGGCGAGCAAGATCGCGGCGTCCCATTTCATCGAAAATCACGGCGAGGCCGTAAACGGCGCGCGGAACGCCGGGAACGATCTCCAGAGCTCGATTCGTCATTTGAATTGCCGTGGCGTACTCGCCGTTGTCGGCGTAGACGCGCGCCATGTTGGAAAGCACCCATGGATTTCGTCTCACCCAGCTCGAGTCCGGTTCCTCGACGATGGTCTTCTGGAATTGCCGCAGCGCAACGCCGTGGTCGCCGGCGATGTTGACGAACGTCGCGTAATTATTCTGGATCTGTAGCGACAGCGGCTCGAGATCCGATGCGATTTTCTCTTCAGCGACAGCATCCGTCTGTTTGCCAAGCATCATCAGCAGCACGCCATACCATTGATGTGCGAGTGCGTTGGATGGCTCGAGCGATATCGCCTTTCGATATTGCGTCTCGGCGCCCTTGAAATCGTGCTCCCACACCAGCTCGGTGGCGAGAGCCGTTCGGGCCGATGCG
>DASQPS010000003.1:0-3408 GCA_035643845.1 Gemmatimonadaceae bacterium
CGCTGCGCATTCCGCTTTCGCGCAGGACAGTATCCCCATCTGTCCCGACACCATCCGCGGAACTATCCGCACCGCCGACGGCAAACCCGTCCCCGGAGTCAAAGTCGTTGCGACGATGGCGCCCGACCGTTTGCAACGCACCTCGCTCACCGACAGCGTCGGTAATTACTCGATGGTCTTCCCGGATGGCACCGGTGACTATTTCCTCTCGGCGTCCAAAATCGGTTGGGGTCCGCAGAGAAAACGAATAACTCGCGTCGATCAAACGTCCCTCCCACCATGGGATCCGGTCATCACGCAGATCGCCGTCAATCTCGACGAAGTCACGGTCGTGGCTAAACGAGAACCCCTCGATGCGGGCCGACCTGCAGCTGCGGTCGGAGATAATGTCGCGACTCTTCCCGGTCTCAACGGCGCTCTTACTCCCGAGGAGCTCGGTAATCCTGATGCCGTGTTGGCGGCGACGCCCGGCGCAGTCCAGACCGCCGACGGTGTTTCGGTACTCGGACTCTCGCCGGATCAAAACAACATCTTGCTGAATGGTCTCGCATTTGGTGGAACCGTGCCTCGTGATGCGCGAACTCTCATCCGCGTTTTCACCACCGCATTCGATCCTGCTATCGGAGGTTTCAGCGGCGCGCAAACGAGCATCGATCTCGCACCAGGTTTCGATTACTCATCACGCCGCGCGCGATTCACGTTCGACGACCCCTCGCTTCAGTGGGGCGGTGCCAGCGACAATCAGCTGGGCAATATCTACAGACAATCCATCATGAGCGCCGGCGCAGACGGTCCCTTCGCCGGAAACCGCTTTACCTACAGCAGCGCCGCACAGATCACGCACCGCACGAGCGGCGTACCCTCGTTGCTGGGCACGACTCCAAGTGCTTGGGACGCACTCTCGATCAGGAATGACGCAGTGGCCGAGCTAAAATCTTCGGCATCGGCTATCGGTATTCCGCTTTCAGGTGAAGAGCTGCGCGGAACTCAGCAACGCATCTCGGCAATCTCTCGCATAGATCACACGCCCTATTCGCGCCGACGCTGGGGAACGATCGTCTCGGGAGAATACGCGAGCGCTGATGGTCTGGGTCTCAGCCCGTTCGAGGCGGCGGAGCAGGGGGCACGCGAGACAGCGATACAAGCGGCAGCCCAGGCATTTTACGTAACGCCGATCAAACCGGACGGCGGGAACGAGTTGAAGACGGGAATCTTGTTGAGCGATCGTCGCACACGTCCGGTGTCGTCACTACCGGAAGCGACCGTTCTCGTCGGCGCTTCGGATGCAGGACCCGCGACATTCGCACTCGGCGGAAGCAGCGCCGCAGACGTGAGGACCTCGGCTGCGACGTGGCAGACGTACGACGAAGCGCAGTGGTACGCGACGAACCGGCAGGTAATGAAGATCTACGTTGAGTCTTTGCTGGGGATGAACAGCAATCGTACGATCGCGCCGTCTTCGGGAGTGTTCTTCTACGATTCGTTGTCCGCGTTGCGCGCGAACACACCAACTCTCTTCGCGCGCTCATTCGACACGCCGCACAGCTCTGATCGGCAATGGAGTGGCACTCTGGCGGCGAGCGACGCGTGGCGACCGATTCGGAGTTTTCAGATACAGTTCGGCGCTCGGAGCGAGGTGAGCAAGTTCCTCAATGTTCCAGCCCGTAACGACTTGCTCCAGCAGACGCTCGGCGTACGCACTGACCGCATGCCTGGTGGTGCTCACGTTAGTCCGCGGGTCGGCTTCAAATGGGATTATGTACGTCCCAGACGCAACAGCTCACAGGGTCCTCTTGGCACGCGAGTCCTTTCACCTGGTGGGTCATTTCACGGCGGCATCGGCGAGTTTCGATCGGTCGTACCAGCGCCCGCCGCGCTTGCGTCGTACGCACTCACTGGCGTCGCGACCGCGAGACGAAGTCTGATCTGCACGGGCATGGCCGTACCAACTCCTGATTGGGCGGGCTACAGCATGGGAGAAGCTCCGCCATCGAGCTGCGTCGGAGGCGGGACCACACCGAATCAAGGAATCTCCGAGAGCAATGCGCCCAATGTCGTCGCGTGGGATCCTTCTTACGAGCCACCGCGTGCCTGGCGCGGCAACCTGGGATGGACGGGCTACCTCAAGTTTCTGAGCCTTACTATAGATGGTACCGTCACGCGGAATCTGGATCAGCGAAGCAATTTGGACGCGAACTTTCTAAACGCGCCGCAGTTTTTCCTGACGCAGGAACAGAATCGCCCGGTTTACGCCGCGGTGAGCGAGATCGACACTCTTACCGAGCGAATCGCACCAGGTGCGGCGCGCCGTAGCTCTGCGTTCTCGTCGGTTATCGTTCGCCGTTCGGACGCGCGGTCCACCGCGAAGCAATTGATCGTCAACGTAACTCCGAACTGGAATTTTGCGTGGTACTTCGGTTCGGTGTCGTATGCATTGACCGACGTACACGTTGTCGATCGTGGATTCGACCAGTCGACGTTTGCCGATCCGACAATCCTCCACGCTCATCGCAGTCTTCTGCCCGGGAGACAGCAGTGGCATGTCTACGCGGGCCTGAACAGACAGTGGTTCACAATGACATTCTTCGCGCGGTTCTATCAGGGAGAGCGATTCACACCGCTCGTCGACCGCGACATCAACGGAGACGGATTCGCGAACGACCGCGCGTACGTGCCAACCCTCTCGGCCGCGGACAACGCTCCAGTTGACATGGCGCAGTTCAGGACGCTCGTTGCGAGCGCGCCGAGTTATGTGCGGAAATGCCTGCTGGCACAGGGCGGTAGAGTGGCGGCGCCGGGAGACTGTCAGGCACCGTGGCGCGTCGTGACGAATGCGCAGCTTTCCTTTCCACAGCTTCCGGGAAAGTTTCAGCGTGCGAAGGTGCAGCTCGACATCGAAAATCCGGCAGGCTTGTTCGATCTGATATTGCATGGAGCGAACAGACTGCACGGGTGGGGATCGCCGAACGCGATCGATCCGACATTGCTGCGCGTCCGGAGTTTCGATGCGACGACACATAGCTTCGTCTACGACGTCAATCCGATGTTTGGACAAACGCAGCGCACGCAAATCGCGACGCGGATGCCTTTTCGTGTGTCGCTGGGTGTGACGCTCGATCTGGGGGTGCCGTACGAGGTGCAGCAGGTCGGACGAGTTCTGCGCTCGATAAAAGGTGCAGCGCCGAGTCGGGTGAGCGATCTGGTGACGAAGGAATTCGCCGCACAGGTTCCGGACCTCTACGCGATGATCCTGCGACAGAGCGATTCATTGCTGCTAAGTCCCACGCAGATCCACGCGCTGCAAGCTGCGGACGATGAGTATCGCCCGCGCGTCGATTCAGTTTGGGCGCAACTTGACGACGACATCCTCAAGCTTCCAGAACCGTACGATCAGGGGACGGCGTACGC
>DASQPS010000004.1:0-4358 GCA_035643845.1 Gemmatimonadaceae bacterium
TTTTGAACCACGCTCACCGTCGACTTACGCTCCTCCGGCGCGGTCGCTCGCGCCCATTCGCTGAGCTAGCAAGCAGTGCTCCGGCTCCATCGCTAATTTCGACGCGCGCGATGCGGGAGACGTGCTCATGAACATCGATGGTTTGCGGTCGGAGGTGCGCGGCGAAATCTTCACGCCTGGTTCACCCGGGTACGAGAGCGCACGACAGCTGTGGAATGCGATGATCGATCGCAGGCCAGCTGCAATTGTGAGATGTACAGGCTCCCACGACGTGGCAGCTGCCGTGCGATTCGCGGCGCGCGAGCAGCTGTACCCCGCGATCCGCGCTGGTGGGCACAACGTCGCTGGCCTCGCTTCGGTCGATGGTGGACTTGTAATCGACGTATCGCAAATGAAGCGGATAACGGTAGATCCTGTCGCGCGAACAGCCACGAGTGAAACGGGACTCACGTGGGGCGAATTCGATTGCGCGACACAGAGACACGGTCTCGCCACCACGGGCGGAGTCAACTCGACGACTGGCATCGCGGGACTAACTCTTGGCGGCGGCGTTGGCTGGTTGATGGGACGATGCGGGATGACCTGCGACAACACGCTCGCGTACTCGCTCATAACGGCGGAGGGCGAGCGCGCGGCTGCGAGTGCGGCGGAGAATTCGGATCTGTTCTGGGCACTGAAAGGCGGTGGTGGCAACTTTGGCGTCGTGACGTCGATTACCTATCGCTTGCATCCGGTGACGACTGTCATCTCCGGCATGATTCTCCACCCGCTCACGCGCGCTCGCGATGTCCTGCGCCACTATCGCGACTTCGTTGCCGGCGCGCCCGACGAGCTGAGCGTTGAAGCAAATGCGATCACGAGCTCGGATGGCGTCCCGATGATCGCCTTGGTTCCCGCGTACTCCGGCGCGAGCCTGGAAGAGGGTGAGCGCGTGCTCGCGCCACTCCGCGCGTTTGGTCCACCACTCGCGGATCTGGTGACGCCCATGCCGTACGTATCCATGCAACGGATGCTCGACGCGTCAACACCCTACGGAATTCGCAGCTACTGGAAATCGACGTTCCTTCGAGCGCTTCCCGACGACGCGATCGACGTCTTCGTGGACTGTGCCAAGGCATGCCCGTCGCGCCGCACCATCGTGAAGCTGGTACATGCGCACGGTGCCGCCACGCGGGTCGCGCCCGACGCGACTGCGTTTCCGGCGCGCAACCATGCCTTCGACCTGGTAATCCTGAGCCTGTGGGATGATGCGAATGACGATGCGCGGAACGTTGCCTGGACCCGCGACTTCCACAAGGCAATGCAGCCCTGGTCAGCCTCGTTGGTCTATGTCAACGCGCTCAGTGACGACGACGGATCTCGCGTGCGCGAAGCGTACGGCGATAACTACGCGCGGCTCGTGCAAGTCAAAAGAAAGTACGATCCCGCGAACCGCTTCCGAAAAAACCACAACATCGCGCCGTTGGCGCTTCCCGCGACGTGATAGCCCGAGCTTCTACAACACCGGCGTCTTTAGAGCCAACGCTATTTCGCGACGACGTGCAACAGGATGGCAGCGTGAGACTTGTAGGGCCCGGCGCGATCGACTTCAAGGCTCAAGTCGCCCGGTGCATCGGGAGTGAATTCGAAATCCGCAGTTTCGCCGCTCCCGACAAAAGTCGCGCTCGGGCCCACCGTTGCCTGCTGCGGCGGCAGCGTGAAACCGTCCTTGGCGACAGCGCGCCACGTTAGCGCGGAAGAGTCTCGAACCAGGCGCACCGGAATGTGCTGGTGGTAAATCGCGATGTCGGCCACGCGAATGCGATACGTGGTGCCGACTTTAAGGACTCTTGGCGGAGGTGACGCCGACCCGTTGACGCGCAGGCTGGCGTGGGGACCGTCGGATATCATGAACAACAGCTCGCGGTCAGCGTCCCAGTGCTCGCCTGGCTCGAGCACGACGATCGGGCCCACCAGTCCGCCGTATTGCTGCCGCATGTCGTCGAAGTGAGTGTGATACATGAAGGTGCCCGCGCGCCTTGGAGTGATGTGCACCTCGAAAGTCGAGCCGGGGCGAATCGCCGGTTCTGTCGCTCCGGCGCGACCGCTCCAGCCCGCGACACCGTCGTAGTAACTTTCCAATTCGATTCCGTGCCAATGCACGCTGGTGGGCTCCGGCGTGCGATTCGTCACCTCGATGCTCGTCGGCTCACCGCGGGTGAGAAGTAGTACCGGTCCCGGACTTTCCACCGAGTCGCCCCGAGGCTCGGCGCCGCGTTGCAGGACGTAGCCCCAGCGCCGCGCCGAATCGCCAGCTACAGAGTCGGACTGCACGAAGAGTCGGAGCCGCTTCGCCGCGTGCCACGACGGCGCGCGTTCCACTTTGCCGTCGACAGTGATGCCGAGTATGAGCCCGTTCATTCCGGTCATGGCGTGTTGATCCGGATCGCCGTGATCGTGTTCCGGATATTCGATTTCGTTTGGGTCGTCGACACTCGGCAGCTTCGCGTTGTGGCTCGCCAGGTGACAGTGGAAGATCCAGTTCCCCGGTCGATCGGCTGACCAGGTGATGTTTCTGGTGTCGCCGCCGAACTTCATGACTTCGGTCACCACCATCCGGCGTTGCGACGGCTCGTAGACCGAGTCGACGTTCGCTTCCGCGTTGCCTGAGGCGTCGACGCGGAAGTAGAAGCCGTGCAGGTGCATCGGATGCGACTGGAACGTCGCGTTGATGATGCGCCAGTGGATCGTATCGCCTACAGAGTAGTGCAGGCGCTCCGTATACGGCCACGAGCGTCCGTTGATCGCGGTGAACTCTCGGCCCGGCATACCTCGGGAATCGTCGCGAATCGGTGGTGCCTGATCGACGGTCTCGCTGATGACGAAGATGCGATCCTTCGGAATCGGCCCCGGCGGATCGACGATGAACGCGCCGGTGAGCTGCGAGTCGAAACGCGGCCGCATAAGCCCATGCTTATGGAGCTTGAGAGGAAGCGGCACGTTGCGCTGCCATTCAGCCAGCGTCGCCCAGTACTGGTAGGTCCCGCCCTTTTCGCGCGAGAAGGTGACCTCTCGAGTGGTCTGCGGCAGCAGGATGAGTGAATCGACTGACGGATTGCGCTCGCTGAATCCGCGGACGATGAGCGTGTCGTTGACGGTATTCCGAATCATCACGTGGATCGGGGTCCCGGTGCGCACGCGGAGCAACGGCCCGGGAATCGTAGGCGTCTTTCCCTCTTCAGCGAACGCCGCGACGGTGAGAGCCGGATCATTCTCTCCGAGAAAATGCCAGGCGACTGTCGCGACAGTGAGCCGGAGCACGAGAGTATCTCCGACGTACGTGCCCGCCGGTGTGCGGTTGTCATTCGCCGCGACAGCGCTGGGCGCTACAGCTGGAGGAACTACGGCGACAGGGTTTCCGGCCGCCGTTACAGTCAACGTAGAAGCAACGAGAGCCGCTGCTCCAAGCGAAAATGAATTTCTGTGGCGCATGAACCGGATACGAAGACGGAGTGCCAACCTTATAGCGCGGATCATCGACTGACAAGCCGCGCCGTTAGACGACGGGCTTTCGCAAGCTGCATATTAGGCAAGTCCACCACTCCTCCCATCCGACACCGATGAACAAGAAACACGCCCTCGGCCTCACCGTCGCCGCCATAACCGTCGCTGCAATCTCCATAGCCGCGACACCGATCAGACCCGAGCTTCTCTCTGGCCTCGCCTGGCGCAACGTCGGTCCGTTCCGCGGCGGCCGCATCTCCGCCGTCTCGGGCGTGATAGGCGAGCCGGGCACGTTCTACATCGGCCTGCCCGCCGGCGGCGTGTGGAAGACGACGAATGCCGGCGCCACCTGGTGGCCCATCTTCGACAATGTGAAAGACGCCGAGGTGATCGGCGCGCTCGAAGTCGCACCGTCAAACGGCAACACGATCTATGTCGGGACAGGTGACTTGATCACCGGCGGCGGAATCGCCGAAGGGAACGGCATGTACAAGAGCACCGATGTCGGAGCGACGTGGACGCGCATCGGTCTCGAGAAGACGAAGCAGATCCCCAGCATCGTCGTGGACCCACGCGACGCGAACGTGGTTCTCGTCGCCGCGCAGGGCGATGTCCGGCACAAGACCGAGGACCGCGGCGTCTTTCGCTCCACGAATGGTGGCACCAGCTGGACGCGCACGCTGTTCGTCGACGACTCGACCGGCATCCAGAAGCTGGCGATCGCGTTCGACCGGCCAGATGTCGTGTTCGCGACGACCGTTCGCCACTATGCGGCGCCGCCGACCGGTCTTTTGCCCGTCGTGCCGCCTAGCGGACTCGGCGGCGGCGGAGGTCCCGCAGGTGGTCAGCGCTCGCAGGGCCCGACCGGCACTTCC
>DASQPS010000005.1:0-3472 GCA_035643845.1 Gemmatimonadaceae bacterium
GAATTTGCGAACAGCACGCGTGAGCTCATCGCCCGAGGGCGCGCAGACGCGACATAGGTTCTGCGTCAGAATTACATCGGGCTCGAGCTCCCTGAGCAGAACCTCGTCGATGCGGTAAAGTGTTTCACCGCTTTCCAGCTGCTGCGCCACTGCGCGATCAATCGCCGCCGGCGAATTTTCATCGAGATCGAGCGCAGGTCGGCTAACTACGGGAAGTTTGGAGACTGACGCTGGATAGTCGCACTCGTGCGACCTGCCAACCAGCTCGCTTCCGGCGCCCAAAGCATGGACCATCTCCGTCCCAGCGGGCAGAAACGAGACAATTCGAGGCATTTACTCTACGTCTCTAAACGTCGAGCGGCCATCGCGAGATCAGGCCAATTTCTCGAGCGTGTCTCCCGTCGTCGTCGGCATTGCTCCCCTCGGTATTGGATGTTCGGCCGTCCGTCGCTTGTAGACGCCAAGCTTGGTGAACACCCACTCTCTCCACTCGTCGAGGATCTCGTAGAACGTCGGAATTATCAGAAGCGTCAACAGAGTTGACGTGATCACTCCCCCGATCACCGCCCGCCCAAGTGGCGCGCGGAATTCCGCGCCTTCGCCGATGCCGAGCGCAACGGGCAACATGCCTGCGATAAGCGCGAGCGTCGTCATGATGATCGGCCGCAAACGAATCGCGCCCGCCTGAATCAGCGCTTCTCGGCGTGGTAACCCGTCTTTTTCACGCGCCCATTTTGCGAAATCGATGAGCAGGATCGCGTTCTTCGCCACGATTCCCATCAAGAGAATCACTCCAATCAAGCTCATGATGTTGATCGTCGTGTGAGTGATCATGAGCGCGAGCATCACCCCGATCAGCGACAGCGGCAGCGACACCATGATCGCCAGCGGCTCGAGGAATGAGCCGAATTGCATCACCAGAATCAGGTACATCAGCATAACCGCGATGCCGAGCGCCGAGAAAATTCTCCCGAACACTTCGTTCTGGCTATCTACTTCCCCGCCTTGCGTCATGTGAACGCCCGCCGGGAAAGGTATCTTCGTAATTCTCGCGTTGATGTCCTTCATTACTTCGGTGAGCGGACGATTCGAAGTGTTTGCCTGCACCGTGACGACGAGGTCCGCATCGAGGTGGCTGATTTGGGCAGGCCCGAGTGACTGGGTTATTGTCGCGATCTGGCCGAGCGGCAGCGTACGGGCCTGGCCGTCGGGGCCGGTGACGACGAGCGGAAGTTGCTCCAGGTCCGCAGCACGCTGTCTTGCCTCGGGTGCGAGCCGTACGGTCACATCTCGCATCTCGTCGTTCGGGTCGACCCAGTCGCCCGCTTTGATTCCGGCGAACGCTGGACGCAGTGACTGCGCCACCTGACCGACAGTTACGCCGAGTGTCCCGGCGAGACCCCGATTGAGCTCGACGTTGAGCTCTGGCTTCTGCCCCTTAGTCGACAGACCGACATCGACAGCTCCCTTCACCTGCTTAACCTGCTCGGCGATCGCCTCAGCGAGTGTCCCGAGCTGCTGCGATGTGCCGCCGCGCAGCTCGATCTGGATCTGTTTCTGCGCGCCACTGAAGTCGCTGGTGAAAACAGACATCGTCGCGCCACCGATACGACCAACCTCCTGTCGTATCACTCTACCAAGGTCTTCGGCGCCGATGTTTCGATCGGATTTGGGTACCAGACGCACGTAGATGTTTCCGACATCGACGTCACCCGTCGTACCGCCAACGGTGGTGTAGGTGAATCGCACTTCCTTGTGTCTCCGCGCAATCTGCGCGGCTTCTTCAGCCTTCATGCTGGTGTAAGCGAGGTTCGACCCGGGCGGCGTTTCGATGGAGATGTTGAGCTCCGACTGGTCTTCCGATCCGAAGAAGCTCGCGCCGACCAGTCCGACCGCTGGTAAGGCCAGGGCTACGATGAAAGATCCGATTGCAATCCCAACCATAGCCACGCGGTGATCGAGCGCCCACGCGATCAGGCCCTTGTACCGCTCGGCCATCCGATTGAACCACTTATTGAACTTCTCGAGCTGGTGCGCAATCGGGTTGCGTCGTTCGTGCGCCTCAACCTGTGGGTCCGCCCAGTAAGCAGAAAGCATTGGGTCCAGCGAGAACGACACGAACAGCGACACGAGCACGGATGCAGCGATGGTGAGAGCGAACGGCTTGAACCACTGACCAGCCACACCGTACATGAAAGCAACGGGTACGAAAACCGCGACGATCGAGAACGTTGTCGCCGCAACGGCGAGACCGATCTCGTCCGTGCCTTCGTGCGACGCCGTCATGTGATCCTTTCCCATCTCGATATGACGCACGATGTTCTCGCGCACGACGATAGCGTCGTCGATGAGAATTCCAATGGCGAGCGACAATCCCAGCAGCGACATCGTGTTGAGCGTGAATCCGAACGCCCAGACAGCGATGAACGAAGCCATCACCGACACAGGGAGCGCGAGCCCAGTGATGACCGTGGATCTCCACGAATTCAGGAACACGAATACGACGAGTACCGTGAGCAGGGCGCCGATCATCAGCGCTTCGATGACGTTGTGCACCGAAGCCGCGACGCGGAGTCCGGAGTCCTTCACGATGTCGATCTTCACTCCCGGCGGCAGAGTCTTCTGGATCTCCGCCACTTTCGCGCGAATCTTGTCGCTTACGTCGGTGGTGCTGTAGCCTTTCGACTTGACGATGTCGATGCCGACTGCTTCGACACCGTTGTAGAGAGCGAGCGAGCGCTGCTCCTCCGTACCGTCGACTGCGTCGGCAACTTGTCCCAGTCGCACAATCTGACCGTTGTGCTCCGAGACGACGAGGTTGTCGAAATCCTGCGGGCCTTCGAGGCGTCCCTGAAGTCGGATCGTCCGCTCGTCGAGGTTTCCGTTCAGCCGCCCAACCGGCGCGGCGAGATTCTGCGCCTGGAGAGCCTGCACAACTTGTCCAACACCAATGCCGGCGGCCTGGAGTGCCTGCGGCTTGAGGTTGATGGTCATCTCGCGCTTCACGCCTCCGACCACCTGCACCTGCGCAATGCCCGTGATTCCGCGGAGCTTGCTTGTGATGTCGGGGTCCGCAAGACGAGTGAGTTGAGCGGGGCTCATGGTCGGTGACGCGAGCGTTATCGAAACGATCGGTTGGTCCGACGGATCGAATCGTTGAAGGACCGGTTCCTTCATCTCGACCGGTAGATCCGACCGAATTCCGGAAATCGCGTCACGGATGTCCTGCGTTCCCACCTGTGGATCCTTCTCGAACACGAAGAGCGTGATGATCTGCGCGTAACCGTCTCCGGCGGTGCCGTAAATCTTGTCGACGCCGGAGATGCCCTTGATCGCGTCTTCGACAGGCTTGAGAACTTCGCGCTCGACACCTTCAGGCGAAGCGCCCGGATATGGTATGAAGGTCAGGACGACCGGCTGCTGGATGTCCGGAAACTCGTCGGTCTGAAGGCGCCAGAGAGCGAACAAGCCG
>DASQPS010000006.1:0-3324 GCA_035643845.1 Gemmatimonadaceae bacterium
CCCTCGGCGACCTGATTTCATAGACGTTGCCGGAGGCTTTCCCGCACGCACAGGAGGATTTGGCGCGTGCTGCTGTTGCGGCTTCGTGTTATCCGGAACGCTGTGCGGTTGCGAATCCTTCTTTTTTCTCGAAAAATCCGGGATTTCGTTTTTTCTTTTCATCGTAATTCTCCGTTTCATCGACGCGGGAAAGCAATCTCCGCGCATTCTCACAAGTGGTATTCTGCTTCGCGACTCGGGCCCGCTGCAGCATGCGAAAGGGGGGACTCGAACCCCCACGGATTGCTCCACTGGATCCTAAGTCCAGCGCGTCTACCAATTCCGCCACTTCCGCGTCGCGCATCCAAGATAGTGATTCCGCAGAGCTGCATCAAAGTTGTTGGAGTCGACCGCACAAAAAAAACCCCGCCATTCAGGCGGGGTTTTTCTCGATGCTGCGCGAACCCGTCGGGTCTTGAATTACTTCTCGATCTGCAGGTTCACGATTCGAGGTGAGTGCGTCGAATCCGATAGCTGGAATACCTTGAGGCTGATGTAGTCTCCGCTCTTCAGGCGTGATAGCACCGCCTGGAGATCTGACGGCGTGTTGATGGCTCGAGCCGGAGCAGGATAAAGCACCTCGGTGATCACATCATTCCGGAAAAGTTTGTCCTCGGCTGGGCCACCAAGATTCACATCGGTGACCATCACACCGCGTACAGGCGCCGGGATTCTCGCCTGCGCCGCGATTTCGGTGCTCACGGGCGCAACCGATATTCCAAGCGCCGGGTGAACTGTGCCTCCCCGCGTCGGCTCGGTCCGTGTATCCGAGCTCGCGACCTCCTGGTCCGTCGGGGCTTCCATGAGGGTCACGCGGAAGTTCTTTCTCTGCCCGTAACGCATCGCCTCGACGTCGATGGTCTCACCCGGATTGTGATTGCGCACGATCCTTTGGAGTGTGCTTACACGGTCTACCGGTTGTCCGTCGGCCGAAATGATGACGTCGCCGGGCTGGAGACCCGCTCTCTTCGCGGGGGTGTCGTCGCTCGGGAAGTTACGAACGAGCACGCCGCGAATGTCCTTTACGCCCGCTACTGCGGCGTCTTCAGGGGTCACGTCGTCAATGCCGATACCAAGCGCAGGAACGCGGACCTTGCCATGAGCGATTATTTCGTCCATGACGCGCTTTGCGAGCGTGATGGGAATAGCGAAGCCGTAACCGGCGTTGTAACCCGTCGGGCTGGCGATCGCACTGTTGATGCCGATCACTTCTCCGCGAGAGTTCACGAGCGGCCCGCCCGAGTTGCCGGGGTTGATCGCGGCGTCGGTCTGAATCAGGTCGCTGATCGCGTACTGATTGTTGCCCGTCGGATTCATCAAGTCGTTGAGCGCACGACCCTTGGCGCTGATGATTCCGGCCGTCACCGTGTTCTCGAGGCCGAGCGGATTACCGATCGCGAGCACCCATTCTCCGATGCGCGAGGTAACGTCGTTGCCGAGCGCCACGGTCGGGAAATTGTTGCCGTCGATCTTGATGACGGCCACGTCGGTCGTCCGGTCATGGCCGATGACCTTCGCCGTGAAAACGCGATGGTCCATCATTCGGACGGTCACTTTGTCGGCGATCGTCTCGCGATCCGAGTTGGTTACGACGTGATTGTTGGTAAGGATGTACCCATTCGGGCTTACAATGAATCCGGAGCCTTGTCCGCGCATTGGCGCCGACCGCTGCGGAATGTCGAACTGCCGGAAGAAATCTTCCATACCGGGCGGAACACCCGGAGGAATCTGCGCACCGCGCTGGGACGTGCCCGTCGATCGAGCGGCACTGAACACTTCGATCGATACGACTGCCGGTGTGACGTTGTTGGCGATGGCGACGAACGCGTTACTCGCTTCGGCGATCGGCTGAACCTGTGCCGCGGTGGGCCGCGTCTGAGCGAACCCAAGCTTGGTCCAGTTCATTCCGGAAGCGACGATGAGACCGCCTACGAAAGCGGTGCTTGCGGCTACGACGAGCCGCGCTCTGTGTGTGATTAGTGACATGCGACTATGTGGCTAAAGGGTGTAACTATGAGACACATCGTGGTGTCTTCAGGTTTCACGCCAGGTTTTTCAAATGGGCGGGGAAAAAGCGCCGGCGCGATTCCGACAACTTCTCATTGATTAGTAATACGCCAAAAGGGGCACGATTGCTCCATCGATGTAAAAATTTTTTGGCTGAGTTTAAGAAAAAAGAAAGCATGAGTTGAGATCCGCGCAGAGCTTGATGCGGTTACTCCGTCTGAGTTTTTTTGCTTCTCCTACGAACCAGCCTGCTCCGCCCTGGCCCAGAGGATTCTACTCAAAGCGTTTGAATTTGAGGCTGGCTCGAGGTCGTAGCCCGCAAATGGGTCAGTAGAAGCCCTATCCGGGCGGTGCCTAGTCAAAACCTAGCTCATCTGTAAAGAAACGATCCTGGTGTAAAAAAATATTACACCGTTATTGATGAGCTTAACCCTCCCTTTTTTGTAAGTAGAGCGCCCGCAAGCAGTTAGCAGCAGGCATGGCCGTTGCTTTAGGGGGGCCCGTCGATCTCTGGTCTCCCTCACGCTCGGCAACGATGACCATATACCGCCTCTACCGCTCGTTCAGCATCGTGTTTGGCGCGATACTCATCTCGTCGTGCTCCGACTCGATTCTGCAAGCGCCGACCGCTCCGATGGATGCGGCCGCAGCGGCTGGTTCCATTGCCTCGAGCAAGGGCCCGGGCGGAGGCGGCTCGCTCAACGATTCGCAGAAGCTGAAGGCGCTCTGGTGGAGTAGCCAGCATCAGGCCGTCGTTTCAGTCTCGCAATCAATCGACGAGAACGGTGGCACGATCTCCATGCCGGCGACCGGGCTCACCATTTACTTTCCGCCTGGCGCTCTTAGCAGCCCTCTGACGATCACGGTTACGTCCGACGAGCGCTACGTCGCGTACAAGATGGAGCCGTCGGGAACGCGCTTCAACAAAGACGTCATCGTCACTCAGCAGCTCGCGCTCACCCAGGTTGGCGGATCGCTACTCCACACTCAGCTCTTCGCCGCCTACATCGCGGACGACCACGCAAAGCTGAGCGGGAAGATACCGGTCATAGAGATTGAGCCGTCAAGCACCACCCTTTCGCCAATAACGCATCTCCCAGAGGCAGAAGTCTGGGTAATAAGGCACTTCTCACGTTACATGCTGTCGTCAGGCTGAAATCCGATTCACGTTTGCCGCAACCGCTTCTTACACAATTAACCGGGTTGTCACGATGATTCGCTCCAGATTCGTCCGTTCATCCGCCCTTGTTTTGAGCGCGTTCGTAGCACTTTCGTGCT
>DASQPS010000007.1:0-5496 GCA_035643845.1 Gemmatimonadaceae bacterium
TTTCTCTTCGGCGGCGTCGCGGCATTGCTCGCCGGCACGCTCGCCGCCCTCGGCATTCCTCTCGTCGGACAGATTATCGGTTTCGCTCTCGCCGCGGTCATTCTTCCTGGTCTCCTTCGACCGCGGTTGCTGCGACGCCTCGGCGGTGTCGGCGTTCTGTCCCGCACCGACGCATTGATTGGCCAGACGGGCAGGGTCACGAACGCGATCGATCCGATCAACGGGATGGGCCGCGTGCTCGTCAACGGGCACGATTGGGCCGCCAGCAGCACCGAGCCAATTGGCGCAGGGGCCGTGGTCGAGATACTCGGCGCCGACGGAATCATCCTGCTCGTCGCACCGGTCGCGACGTTACCGGCGGGGGAAATTCCCTGACCATCTGACCTGACCAATCAGCTGATTTTTAGCGATCATCTGAGAATCATCAATCATCTGACGGAGCGTTAATGTCATACGTCCTGCTCGCCTTCATCGCGGTCATTCTCATCGTTCTCGCGCGGGCGGTGAAAGTCGTTCCGCAAAAGCAGGTGAAGATCATCGAGCGGCTCGGCAAATTTCACAATCAGGCTGAGCCTGGACTCAATCTCATTCTGCCTTTCGTCGATTCCGTGCGGGCATCACACGATCTGCGCGAACGAATCACGAGAATCGAGCCACAGCCGGTGATCACGCGCGACAACGTGACGATGGAAGTCGACGCCGTCATTTATTACCTGCTTGTCGATCCAGTCCGCGCGACCTACGAGGTACAGAATCTGGAGATGGGTATCGAACAGCTCACTCTCTCTGCTCTTCGCAACGCGATTGGCTCGCTCGATCTCGACCATACGCTCACTTCCCGCGACGAGATCAACTCACAGCTCCGTGCCGCCCTCGACGCCGCAACGCAGCAGTGGGGCGTGAAGGTCGTGCGTGTCGAGCTCAAGAACATCGATCCGCCGGAAGAGATCAAGCTGACGATGGAAAAGCAGATGACCGCCGAGCGTGCGCGTCGCGCGGTGGTGACGACGGCGGAAGGCGAGAAGGCGAGCGCGATTCTGCGCGCGGAAGGATTGAAGCAGTCGGCGATCGTGAGCGCGGAAGGACAGAAGCAATCCGCCATTCTGCAGGCAGAGGGTCAGGCGCAGGCGAGATTGGCAGTGGCGGAAGCGGAAGCGCAGGCGCTGCAGGCGATCGCAAAAGGTCTGGGCGAGGAAGGAAATCCCGCGCGCTACCTGATCGCGCGTGGATATCTCGAGTCGCTGACGGCGATTGCCGGCAACGCGCAGAAAACTGTTTTTCTTCCGTACGAGGCGAGCGCGGCGATGTCGGCGATGGGCGCAATCAAGGAGCTGTGGAGCGGCGCATCAACCGAAGGTAAAGGGAAAGCAGGCTGATAATCATCTTTCCCATTGTCGCGCTCGTAGCGGGAATCGCATCTCAGGACGCGACCATTCCGGCGTGTTATGCAACGGCGACGTCAATGACGCCGGCATCGTGGCGCGCCCCTTCTCTCGTTGCGCAGTCCCAACCGAAGTCAGGATTCAGACTGGTTCGCGAGATTCCTTTGCCCGGCCCCGCAAATCGCTTTGACTATCAGAGCGTGGATCCGGCGACTCGGCGACTCTATATGAATCACATGGACGCGGGCCAAACTCTGGTGTTCGATCTCGATGGCAACACGGTCGTAAAGGCAATCGCTGACGTGCCGCGCGCGACCGGTGTCTGGGCCGTGCCGCCACACCATCAGGTGTACGTGTCAGCGCCAGGCGCGCATCAGGTCGCGATTATCGACGATCGAACGCTCAGGATTACCTCACGCGTAAACGGCGTGCGCTTTCCAGATGGCATCGCGTACGCGTCGGACGCCGACAAAGTGTTCGTGTCCGACGAGAGCGGCGGCGCCGACGTCGTGATCGATCCGAGGACAGAAAAGAGACGCTCAACGATTCCACTCGGAGGCGAAGCGGGGAATACGCACTACGACTCCGTTTCGCATTGCATCCTCGTTGCCGTGCAAACGCGCGATCAATTGGTCGCGATCGATCCAGTCGCGGAAAAGATTGTGGCTCGTTATGACCTGCCGGGCTCGGGTAGCCCGCACGGGTTCACCATCGACCAGGAGAGTCGCCTCGCTTTCATTTCATCGGAAGGCAACGCGACGCTGCTGGTACTCGATCTCCGCACGATGAAGGTCGTGCAGCTGCTCCACATTCCGGACGACCCCGACGTACTCGCGTGGGACGCGTCGTGGCGCCGCCTTTATGTGGCCGCCGAATCAGGAGTGGTCTCAGCGTACTGGCTCGACGGAAGGAAGCTTCATCCCATTGGAGAGATCAGAGCTCCGCACGCACATACGGTCTCGGTCGATCCGAAAACGCATATGATCTACCTTCCACTCGAGAATATCGACGGTCGACCGTTGCTCCGCATCCTCGAACCGCAGCACTGATCATCTGGGTAAGTAAAGAGTCTCAACCCGCGACAAAAGAATGGCGGGTTGAGACTCCAAACTGCACTCAAACCAGATAATCTTTACGGTACCACCGTAACGGTTGCACGCATCCACGGGTGGATGCAGCATTGGTAATTCTCCGTTTCGACCGTGGTCGCAACATCGCTAACGAAAGTGTGACCAGCTGCGATCAGATCGGTCGCGGGCAGCTGCGCGCATTCCGGAGCTTCGACGGGATTCCCTGAGGCCTGGTTGAGACTGGGCACGACGCCGCCACCAAACTGAGCGACCTCGGTGAAGCTGTGCACCTCTCCGCCGTTATTCATCGCGGTGATTGACTGGCCAACGTGAATGGTCAACGCCGTGGGTACGAACTGCCACTTCGCAACTTTCTGAGTCGCGTTGAGCTCATTGTTGAAAGACGCGAACGAAACATTTCCCTGTCGACTGCAGGTTCCCGCACCAAGCGCCGCGTTGAATGTGGCCGGATCGCACTCGTCCTGAATGCTCACAACAGCATTTGCTCGAGGCCCGGAAGAGTCGCTGCAGGCGAAGAGTGCGCCGGCAAGGAGAGCGAGTGCAGGTGAATTGAACTTGTGGAACATTGGAGGATCTCCAAACTGACGGTCACCGCCCGTCTGTACGCGGCTCGTCGGGGCGGCAGTGTGACATTATCGCGCGCAGACCGGCACCCTGAGCGCAGAATCCATTCCGCCGACCACTCAAGCGGCGAAGGGCAGACGCAACCTGCGACGCGGGATTCATGCGGATTTTTTGGATTTTTTGGCGAGCTCGCGCGCGGAGCCGGAGACCCCCGCGCCAAAACCAGCGGCCACCAACGCAAGGACCGCGGCTTCAATCACAACCAGTCGAAATCCAGATAGAAACGATTCGTTGATCCCGCCCTGTATCACCGCGCGCCGCGTTGGATCGAGCGCGACGCTGTCGATCTGTGCCCCGGCCATCTTCGACATCTCATTCTCCAACTGACTCCTGATCTGCGGCGTGACCCAGGGCTGCGCGAGCGTCGGCTGCATCTTTGCCTCAAAGCTGCGCGTCAACACAACACCGAATACCGCGATGGCAAGCAGCGCCGCAACTCGCGCGACGGTGTTGTTGATTCCCGACGCGGTTCCGGCGTGATCTGACGCAACCGCCGTCATCACAGTCGTCGTGAGCGGGGCAACTGTGATCGCCATGCCGAGTCCTAGAACTGTTGCCGCAGGGAAGAGCCCGGTCCAATAGGACGCGCTGCCTCCGACGCGCGCGAATAGCGCGAGCCCCACCGCGGCGACCGCCGGACCAACGGTCAACGGCAGTCGCGGTCCGGTCCGCGCAACCAATCCCCCCGACCAACGCGACAGCGCGAACATGATTATTGGAAATGGGAGAAACGCCGCGCCCGCTTCAGTCGCCGAATAATGCATCACCTGGATAAGAAGCAGCGGCACCAGGAACATCACTATTCCCAACGCGCCGTAGAGGAGCAGCGTGAGGAGATTCGCGAGCGAGAAAGCACGCGACGCAAAAAGACCCAACGGCATCATCGGGCTCTTCTCCCTATGCTCGGCCACTATCAGTAGCACGAGCGCAATGACTCCGACCACCAACGATCCGACGACGACCGGATGCCCCGGGCCAAGCGGCGGCCATTCGAGTAGTCCCAGTACGATACCACCCAATGCAATGACCGCGAGCAGTCCGCCCATCCAGTCCACGCGTCCTGTCCGCGATGGATCACGGCTTTCGTCCACGTATCGGAACGAGAGAAAGATCACCACCGCCGCGAGCGGCACGTTGATGAAGAACGCGGCACGCCAGCTCACGTGATCGATGAGCCAGCCGCCGACCACGGGACCGATGGCGGTCGTAATCGCGCTGAATCCCGACCACGTTCCAATCGCGCGCCCACGCTGAGCGCCGTCGAAAGTCGCACTGATGATGGCGAGGCTGCCGGGCACGAGAAGCGCCGCACCGATTCCCTGCAGCGCGCGTCCAACTATCAGGAAGCGTGGATTGGCGGCAACGCCACACAAGGCGGACGCAGCCGTAAACCAGAAAACGCCAATGAGAAAGATTCGCTTGCGGCCGAATTGATCGCCTAGCGATCCACCCACGAGGAGAAGTGCTCCGAGGAAGAGCGCGTAGGCTTCGACGACCCACTGGACGTCGGTGATTGTTGCGCCAAGCTCCCTCTGGAGCGCGGGCAGCGCTACGTTGACGACCGTGCCGTCGATGAAGGTCATCGCCGAGGCGACGATGGTGGCGACGAGAGTCAAACGCTGCCTGGTCAAGTGCGCGTCATCGCCTCAACATCTAGTTTTGGTAAGCGTTGTCAATTTACGAAAGACTCAGTCGGACTAATTCCAGTAAATGACGCAATCCAGGCTCTCTCCGACAGATCAATTCAGAAAAGCGATACGCGACGGCGATGCAACAACGCTGGAGGACGTGCTCGAGGCGCATCCTGAGCTGCAAGCCGCAATCAACGAGCCGACTTTTGCCTTCGATTCTCCTCCGCTCGTGGCGGTGTCTGGCCGAGGAAACGTGCAGCTCGTCGATGTGCTCCTCCGGTTCGGCGCCGATCCGAATCTGAAGAGCAGCTGGTGGGCGGGCGGATTTCATCCCTTGTACGCGGCGTCTGGCGCAGTTGCCGAGCGATTGCTCGCAGCCGGTGCGATTCCCGACGCGTGTGCCGCCGCGCATCTCGATCTAGTCGACATTCTCGAGAAAATCCTGGCTGACGATCCGTCGCGCGTCCACGAGCGGGGCGGGGATGGCCAGACTCCGCTCCATTTCGCGAGCTCGCGAAGAATCGTAGACATGCTTCTCGATGCGGGTGCTGATCTCGATGCGCGCGATGTCGATCATCGCTCCACGCCCGCGGAATGGATGCTCGGCGACGTAGAACGTCCGGATAGCTCTCGTGCGGGCCTCGCGAAGTATCTCGTCGAGCGGGGCGCATCGGCAGACATCTTTCTTGTCGCGGCGCTCGGACTCACAGCCCGTGCGCGCAAAATGCTCGAGGCGAATCCCTCGTTGCTAGCGCTCCGAACGGGTGA
>DASQPS010000008.1:0-5436 GCA_035643845.1 Gemmatimonadaceae bacterium
CTCTCTACAATCAGGATTCCATATATCCAGCGTAGCACCGAGCACGTTGCCGCCGGTGTCGTCGACGAGATAGCGTCCGAGGTAGTCGTTTCCAAGGAAGACATCGACGTATCTGGCAAGCGGAAAGATGCGCGGATCGGCGGCCACGATTCCGTGCCTCGTCTGGCGACCGCGACGCGTCTCGCCCTGAACGCAGTACTCGGTGAGGGATACAGGAATCGAGATTCCGTCTTCGGCGCGCGCGAACTTGGATGGAATGAGCGGCAGGATTCCCCTTTTCATCTTGATTGCTTCGTGCGCGGTCGCGCGCACGACCGAAGTGGGAATGGACTCAACTCCATCCGCGATCGGTCTCGTCACAGCCGACGTAGCCTTCGCAACGGTTGCGGCAGTCGAAGGAAGCGCCTTTGCCATTTCGGTGATCGTCTCGCGGAGGGGGTCGCCGAGCTTCCCCGCATTCTCGTGGATCGATTCTATTGAAGCGAGGTCCTCTGGCTCGAGCTGCGGACCTTTTGCTGGCGGGATCTCAACGCCAGCTTCGACGGGGGAGAGCGATGGAAGTGCGACGGCGCCGGTTGCGATGAGCCCGATGGCGAGCGTCACTGCGACGATAGTCCGCAGCGTTTCCGAGCGGCCCAGTCGCGCGCGGCGATTTGCTATCCGAAGTGCCAAGATTCGTCGAGAGATTCTGCCGATTTTCACGTTAGCACCTCCCGTAGTTGAGCGTCGCTGACCGAAACAGTCCATCCAGCATCGCTGCCCGCCATCGCTCCTATCCTGAGCGGAAGGGCGAGCATAATCCTGCCCGACCGACCCTTCTTATCCGACCTCATTGCCTCCAGTACAGCACCGCCATTCCATTTGGACGCCAGTCCGGTTGGGAGTCCGACCGACTGCAGCGCGCTTCTGATAACTGCTGAAGTTCCGGTTCGGGCCACACCGACTTTCTCGGCCAGTTCGGCCTCGATCGCCATCCCAATCGCGACCGCCTCTCCGTGGAGAAGCGAATAGCCGCTTACCAGCTCGATAGCATGGCCAACTGTGTGGCCAAAATTCAGAACTTTTCGAAGGCCTTCCTCCCGCTCGTCACGAGAAACAACATCGGCCTTTATCTCAATGCTACGGACGATGAGTGAGAGCATGCTGTCACTCTCCGGACCGCCGGTCGACAGCAGCAAAGGAGCCGCACTGACGACCGCATGAAGATAAGGCTCGTCGGCAATTACGCCATGTTTTATTGCCTCTGCAAAACCCGCGCGCAATTCTCTAAGTGGAAGTGAATCAAGCACTTGAGGGTCAGAAAAAATTGCGGCGGGAGGATGGAAAGCTCCCACCAGATTCTTGCCCGCTGGAGTGTCGACGGCCGTTTTCCCACCGATCGACGCATCGATCATTGCGAGCAGCGTCGTGGGTATCTGGACGGCTGGAATTCCGCGCATGAATGTGGCGGCGACGAACCCAGCGAGGTCTCCGATTACGCCTCCTCCGAGGGCAACTACGGCGGAGTCCCGCCCATAATTCCGGGCGAGCATCTGATCGGTCAGTCTGGCCCAGGTTTCTCTCGTTTTGTTTGATTCGCCCGCTGGAACGACCAGGATCTCGGCCGTCTCGGACCCTAACTGATCCCGAACGCGCGCTGCGTAGAGGGGCTCGACGTTTGAGTCGGTGATTATGACATAACGATGAGCCGGCGCGCGCTCGCGGATTTGCGCGCCGATGCTCGACAGAAGGCCCGGCCCCACCCGGATGACTGACGTGCCGAGCCTGATCTCCCGCGCGGGCATCCGCGCGTCGCGATCTACCAGATTACTTCACCGGCTCCGGTGCGGACATTTGCCACGCGCGCGAGCATGAAAAGAAGGTCGGACAGTCGATTGAGGTAGATGACTACCAGCGCCGGAATCTCTACTTCGCGCTGAAGGTGAACGACGCGTCGTTCGGCGCGGCGACAGACTGTGCGGGCGACGTGTAGCGCCGCGCCTTTTCGGCTGCCCCCGGGAATGATGAAGGCCTTGAGCGGTTCTAGCTCCTTGTCGCAGTTATCGATCTCGTGCTCGAGGTCCTGGATCCTGCGGTCGTCGATATTCGCCTTCGAAAGGTGCTTGTGCATCTTGTCCAGGTCTGGCGTCGCGAGCAGAGCGCCGATGCTGAAGAGATCGCGCTGCATGGGCACGAGCACCTCATCGATGCGCGGCATTGGCTCGACCGCGCGGGCGAGACCGATGACCGCGTTGAGCTCGTCGACGTCCCCGTACGCTTCGACCCTCGGGTCGTCTTTCTGAACGCGGCCGCCGCCGAAGAGACCGGTGTCTCCTGCGTCGCCGGTCTTGGTATAGATCTTCATCGGGTCGAAATGTAATGCTCGTGGTCCGAACGGGCGGATCCTGATCGGTTACAAGGGAGACGCGCGCAGCGCGATTGACTTTCGACGTGCGCGCAGCCTGCTTCCGAGCATGAAAAGGCGCGCCTCATGATTAGCGGTTCAGGCAATGGCAGCAGTCGGCCCGATGACTGGCGCGAAGATTTTCCGCTCGGCGATGGAACAGCCGAGACTGGCGCGACAGTGTACTGCCCCTATTGCAACGAAACTGTCGAGATCTCACTCGATCCCGGCGGCGGGACGGCGCAGGAGTACGTCGAAGACTGCGAAGTGTGCTGCCAGCCGTGGAACGTGACCGTGCATTACCGCGAGGATGGCACGGCCGCCGTCAGCGTGACGCCGCTCGACCAGTAAAATCGTTGGACTGCTGCGCGCGCCACTCCGGCTCGAGAATGGAGTAGACTTCGAGCGTCTCGTATTTGTCCCACTTGATCGCCCAGTCGCGCTGCGCGCCTTCTCTCTGCATGCCGAGTTTCTGAAGCACGCGGCCTGAAGCAGGATTCCGCAGCAGGTAGCGACCTTCGATGCGGTGCAGCTTCAAATCGTCAAAGCCAAACGCAATCAGTCTCAGGGCGGCTTCAGTGGCGAAGCCGTTGTTCCAGCTTTCCTTCGCGATCCAGTAGCCTATCTCTCCTCGCCTGTGGGTCGTATTGATGCCCATCAAGCTGATCGCGCCGCGGAGCTTAGCGGTGCGGTTGTCGACGATGGCGAAGGTGACGTGCGTGCAGTCCTCCCAGCCTTTTTGATGCGTCTCGATCCACCGGACCGCGGCTCCGACCGGGTATGGATGGGGAATGTTCAACGTAGTGTCGGCGATCTCCCGCGCACCAGCGAGTCGCTCAACGTCCCACGCATCGTCCAAGACGAACGGGCGGAGTCTGAGTCGTTCGGTAGCCAGAGTCGGCTGATGCTGCATAAGGAAAAGCTACGCGGACATACGAGGAGCCGGACAGTTCGTGCGCTATATATTTCGCCGGACAGATGACGCATCCGATCACTGACATCACTATCATCGGCGGCGGCCCGACGGGGCTCTTCGCCTCTTTTTATGCGGGCATGCGGGGCGCAACCGCGCAAATCGTAGACGCGCTTCCGGAGCTCGGCGGACAGCTCACCGCGCTTTATCCCGAGAAATACATCTTCGATGTCGGCGGTTTCTCAAAGATCCTGGCAAAGGATCTGGTTAAGGCGCTCCGCGAGCAGGCGGATCAGTTCCATTTCAGCAATCACCTCAATCAGAACGTTACGGCGCTCGAGGAGAGTGACGGAAATTTCGTCCTGGTCACCGAATCCGATCGTTTCCCCACGCGCGCGATTGTGATCGCCGGAGGCATCGGCGCGTTCTCCCCTCGACGGCTTCCTCAGGCTTGCGCAGAGCCGTGGTACGGTCGCGGAATCTTCGATCGCGTGTCGAACCCCGATGAGTTCCGCGATCAGCGGATAGTGATCATCGGTGGCGGCGATTCCGCCTTCGACTGGGCGCAGCAGCTACGCGGCCGGGCGAGATCCGTCACCCTGGTGCATCGCAGTGACAAATATCGGGCGCACGGCGCGACGATAGCCGATGTACAGGCAGCGGCGACCGCTGGTCGAACCACCCTCCTGCCGTTTCATGAGCTGCACGACGTTATTTCCGAAGGGGAACGGCTCACTGGCGTGACGGTGCGCGATGTGAAAGCGAAGACGACCCGCGACATCGATGCGGATGCAATCCTTCCGATGCTTGGCTTCCACAGCGATATCGGTGCGCTCGCGGAGTGGGGACTGACCTGCGAAAAGGACGAGATCGTCGTCAACAGCATGATGGAAGCAGGGCGCCCAGGGATCTACGCCGCGGGGGATATCACGACCTATCCCGGGAAACTGAAGCTGATCGCGACTGGATTCGGCGAGGCGGCAACCGCGGTGAACCAGGCAGTGCACTGGATCTACCCGGAGAAGAAAGTGAATCCGGGGCACAGCTCCAACATGGCCATCTTCGGCCAGAAGGACGACTAACTCGGCTCGTCGAGCGCCCGGCTCGGCTGCATTGCGCGGCGACTCTCATCGCCGGCGGCGCGGACGCAAAGGATCCAGGTGAGGGTTGCCGTTCCCAGAGTCACACCCACATCGGCGATGTTGAAGGTCCAGAAGCGGTGAATTCCCACACCGATGTCGATGAAGTCGACGACACCTAGTGGCGACCTTACCCTGTCGATGAGATTTCCGACAGCGCCACCGCAAATGAGGGCGAGGGACGCGAGCTGCAGCCTGTCGTCCGGGGAAGTGTGCTTGTACATGTACGCGAGGACAAACAGCGTTGCGATCGAAAGAAGGGTGAACCACCAGCGCGATGACGGTCCGAGGGACAGGCTCATAGCGCCGCCCGAATTGAACGCGAGCGTGAAGCGCAGAATGTCGTCTACGACGTTTCGCGGAACGTAGGGCACCAGTGAGCTTACGGCGAAGCGTTTGGTAGCGACGTCAAGCAGCACGATCGAGAGGAAGATCGTCCAGAATCTATTAGCTCTTTGCGGCATGAAATTCGTGAGGGTGTTGGGTACTACGGCGAAACGCGGGAGAGCGTTTCGTAGTCTGACATTCCTAAGAGCATTATAGATTCCAGCACCGCAAACTCCAATCGAAGGCATATACCGCCACATGGCAATACGGAAGCGACAGCCGAGCAGGACTCCAATTCATTACCACCTGATCGGCATCGGCGGGACGGCTATGGCCTCATTGGCCGGACTTCTCAAGTCTGCAGGTCATCGGGTCACTGGGTCAGACCAGAACGTCTACCCGCCGATGTCGACGGGGCTCGAACAAATGGGGATCGCCTACAACCAGGGATACCGCGCCGAGAATCTCAAGCCGCGTCCGGACATCGTGGTGGTGGGCAACGCAATCTCTCGCGGAAACCCGGAACTCGAGGCCGTCCTCGTCGAGAAACTCAGGTACACATCAGCGGCCGCTACTATAAAAGAGGAGTTCATCTGGGGGCGGCACTCGATAGCTGTCGCCGGAACCCACGGCAAGACGACCACGACGTCACTGCTTGCGTGGGCGCTCGAGTC
>DASQPS010000009.1:0-2794 GCA_035643845.1 Gemmatimonadaceae bacterium
TATCTCTTCGGCCAACGAACGTGGCCACGGCTCTCGAAGATCACGAGCTTTGGTTGATCCTTCGCGTTCAAATCAAAGCGATAGCGATGAAGGATGCCGCGATGGATGATGAGGTAGTCACCTTCGTGAAACGGGAGAACACCATAAGAGCTCTCGAGAGTGCCAGTTCCTTTACTCACGTACACGAGCTCGTCGGCCTGCGCGTTCCTGTAGAAATGCGCGTCGTTCTCGTCGGGCTCGACGTAGAGCATCGCGATGTCCTGATTGAACAGCAGCGGAATCCGGTCGAGCGTCGCGCTTCCGCCCTTCTTGACTCTCGAAGTCAGAAAATGGCGGTGATGCAGCGTCTGATCGGGATCCGCCTCGAGCTTCGTCTCGCGCACGCGGCGAACTGACTTAACCGTCGTCGGCGGATGGATGTGATACAGAAGCGACGACGTTCCAGTGAATCCCTCGTGACCCACCAGCTCCTCGGCGTAGATGCCGCCACCGGGCTTCCGAAAAGCGATGTGCCTTTTACGGGGGATTTTTCCGAGGGTGTGATAAATCGGCATGGCTACAGATTCCCGCGAAGATCCTGTTCACGCTCCAGCGCCTCGAACAGCGCCTTGAAGTTTCCCGCGCCAAAGCTCTTCGCGCCTTTGCGCTGGATGATTTCGTAAAAAAGAGTCGGACGGTCTTCCATCGGCTTGGAGAATATCTGGAGCAGGTATCCCTCCTCGTCGCGATCTACGAGAATTCCGAGATCGCGAATCGGCGCGAGATCCTCGTCGATGTGTCCCACCCTCTCGATCACTGTGTCGTAATACGTTCCCGGCACCCGCAGGAATTCGACTCCATTGTCACGGAGTTTCGTCACAGTATCGATGATGTTATCGGTGGCGATCGCGATGTGCTGGCATCCCGGCCCCTGATAAAACTCGAGGTACTCATCGATCTGCGATTTCTTTTTCCCCTTCGCCGGCTCGTTCAAGGGGAACTTGATGCGCCCGTTTCCATTGGCCACCACTTTCGACATGAGGGCCGAGTACTCGGTGGAGATCGTTTTGTCGTCGAAGGAAATGAGCTGTGAGAAGCCGAGCACGTCAGCGTAGTACTTAACCCACTTGTTCATCGCGCCGAGCTCGACGTTTCCGACGCAGTGATCGATGTGCTTGAGCCCGACGCTCTTGCCTTCCCCTCTTCCAGGAAACGGCACGAATCCCGGCATAAACGGGCCCTTGTAGTTTTTTCGCTCAACCAGGCTGTGAATCGTCTCGCCGTAGGTGTGAATTCCCGCGATGACGACTTCGCCCTGCTCGTCGACGAGCGATTTCGGTTCATACGCCGCTTTCGCGCCGCGCTCTGTCGCGAGCTTGAATGCTTTCCGCGCGTCGTCGACCCAGAGCGCGATGTCCTTTACGCCGTCGCCGTGTTTATGGACGTGATTGGCGATGTCACTGTCGGGCCGGAGAGCAGTCGTCAGCACCAGTCTCACCTTGCCCTGTTCGAGGACATAGCTGGCACGATCTCGCGTTCCCGTTTCCGGACCGCGATAAGCCACAATCCGGTAGCCAAAGACATAGCGATAGAATTGTGCGGCTTGCTTCGCGTTCCCAACATAGAACTCGACGAAATCGGTTCCATTTATCGGGAAGGTGTCGGTCACCTGCTCAGTTGCGGTGAGTGTCGCAGTGCCCATGACTACTCCGGATTCGCTCGGTGGGTTACTAGCGGTCTTTACACATCCGTACCGGCGGCGTTCCAGGAAGGAAAAGCCGCCCGCTCAACTCTAAAGTTAGCAAATTGGACGCCGAAACGGGCGTGGGCCGCGCTTCTACACCTCGAACGGAACCTCCAGCGTTTCGCCTGGTTCCACCGCATCCCAGCGAGCGAATAGCTCCGCGCGTTTCTGTCTGATCCTCGAGACATCGTCCTCGCTCAATTCCCTGCTTGCTATGCGGTTCTCGGCGCAGTATTGCGCGAGCTTCGCATTGAGGTCGTTCAGCGGCAACGCTTCTCCGCTGCTGCGCTCCAGGTCGAAGAATCCAACAATTATTTCGGAGACATTGGCCTCGACGGGCAGCCTGCCCCGCGGCCACGGACTCCCGAAGTCCGAGAAATCCCAGCCGTCGGCAACCAGTCCGTAAAAGCCCTGACGCTGTGCGAGCATGGTCTCGACTGCGTAGTGAGTGAGATCGTGCCGCGGGAAGAAAGCTGCGTTGCCACCTTCCTGCCGCTGCCACGTAATCGTTCCGTCCGGCCGGACGCAGCTCAGAGCGGTCCGACCGTCCTTTGACTTCTTGATGCGGACCACCATGGGTCGAGATTTCACGATGGCGCTATCTAATGCAGGGTTTCGCCTTTCTCCAGCATTGCGATGAACTTCTCGATGTGCCGAGCGCGAGTCTCAGGTTTCTTCGCGGTCTGGATCCGCCAGAGAATGGCGTACCGGTTGGCAGCGTTGAGGCTCGCGAAGAACTTCTTCGCCGCGGGATGCTTCTTCATTGCCTTCTCGAAGTCCGGCGGCACTGTCGCCGAACTGGGCGAATCATAGGCGGCGTCCCAGCGCCCGTCCTGCCTGGCGCGCTCGATCTCCTTGAGTCCCGCCGGCTTCATTCTTCCGGCGGATACTAGTGCGAGCGCTTTTTCGCGATTGATCTTCGACCAGATGCTGCGTGGCCGCCTCGGCATGAAGCGCTGGAGCCACGAAGTTTCGCTCTCGCTCTGCTTTTGCGCATCAATCCAACCGTAGCACAGCGCGACCTCGAGTGCCTCGGCATACGTCACCGACGGCTTCGATGCGGACTTTTTC
>DASQPS010000010.1:0-14894 GCA_035643845.1 Gemmatimonadaceae bacterium
GGAAGTTACGGCGGGCTGAGCGTCATTAGTGCTGTCGATTGCCGGAGCACGGCTTTCCGTTTTGCAGCCGCAAAGCAGACATGTCGCAGCGAGTGCGGCCAGGGCTCCACGATCAGGAACCATCGATTACCGCGGAATCAGATAGTCCTGCGCCGCGATTATCCGCCATCTCCCACTTCGGTGCTGCCAGGTGTCGGTGAACTCATAACGCCGGTCGAATGCTTTCCCCTTTTTCGTCTTACCTTTGAGGTGGAGAACTCCGGTTACTACCTGCACGTCACCAAACTCGTGCACCTTCATGCCTTCGTTGCGCGCCCACTCCACTCTGTCGGGCCCAGTGACGCTCTTGATCACGTCGCCGCGGCTCATCACCGACGAGTTCTCGGTGTAAACGAATTCGGGTGCGAGCAGACGGTCGAAGGTGCGGGTGTCGCGCTTCACTACTGCCGTAGTCCATTGATCCTCGAGCTGAATTGGCGGCAGTGAACGAATGGGATCGTCGGTCGTGGTCGATCTGGCGCGCGGCGGCGGCGCGCCAATACTGGCTTGCGCACTCAAAGATCCGGCGTAGACGAACGTCAGCACCAGCACTGCCCGTGAGTATCTCATGCAACGACCCCTGTCTCGATTGATCCGGCCAAGGGCTGAGTTGCAAACCTCCGGCCGCAAATGCTGGCGCGGAGTTCCTGGAAGACGGAGAAGGCTTGGCGGTTAGACGATGTGCGGGATGAAGCGCTTTCGTCCATTCATGTAGATCCGATACGGCTCCCCGATCGTAGCTAGCAGAGCTCGCTCCTCTACCGACACGCGGTAGCCGTACGTCAGGATCGAGGCGACGAAAATCAGGAGAAAGCTGGCCCAGCTACCGAGTGCGAGGCCGATCCCCGAGAACATCATGGTTCCAGCTGTATAAGATGGGTGCCTCACCAGTGCGTACGGGCCGGTGTCGATCACGGGTTGGCGCGCGTCGGCTCGTACATCACCGGTGAAATACTTCCCGAGCGTGCGAAAGCACCAGCGTCTCAGCAAACTGCCGAGGAAAATGAGGAGTATTCCAGCAATGAACAGCGGCATCTGGAGGTTGGGTGGAAACTTCCAGCCTTTTGCGAAGGAAAATCCAAATGCGATGAAGAGTGCGATCCACATCCCGCCGAGCAGCACGCGAAGTGAGCCATCGTCCCGCGAGTCGGCCGCTTTCGCGCCCTCGGCGCCCGTACGCACGATTTTCCATTCGGGAAAGAACGCCCAGAAGTACACTGCCCAGAACACAAGCGCGTAAGGCCAGACGAACGGGAGCGGTCTCATTGAATGCCCGAACCGGGTTGGCGACGGCCGAACATCGTCCGTGACGGTCGCAGAAGCAAGCGGCGTGAAGAAATTCGGTAGCTCGGACCGTAGATTAGACGAGGCTTTGGCTAGCCACGCCCTTTAACGCGTTATCATCGAGGACGAATTGATTCAGGGCAAACCTGCAACCGCGGCGGCAAACGCGACACCGGCAGTCCCTCACGGGCTTGATGCGCCAGTGCTTGCTCAGGGCGCTCGCACCGCACCAAGTGCGTCAGCGGTTTATGAGGGGCTGCAGGCGCAACGACAGGAGCTCAAAAACCAACTCAGCGATCTTCAGAACACCCGCGACGGGGTAACCAACCAGCTCGAAGAGCTCGGCCCCGCGTCAGCGGAGCGGAAACCACTCGAAGATCGGTTGACTGACATCGACAGCAGAATTTCCTCGGTCGACAAAATGCTCGCCGGTAATGCGACCCAGCTCGCACAGGCAGCTGCCATTCCCGGAGCCGTGGTCCCGCCTCCTCCGGAGGTTCGACGAGCCGACCCGGACGAGATGATGGCCTTTGGTTTCTTCTTCACCGCGATTGTTCTATTCCCCATCACATTCGCCTATGCGCGACGCATCTGGCGTCGGAGTGCGGCAACGGTAACAGCCTTCCCCAAGGAGCTCATGGAGCGGCTGCAAAGGATGGAGGAAGCGGTCGAATCGACGGCCGTCGAAGTAGAGAGAATCGGAGAGGGACAAAGATTCCTGACTCGACTCTTTACCGAGGGTGAGTCGGCGCGTGCGATTGGTGCCGGCGCCGCGCAGCCGATACAGCAGCGCAACGTCAAGGCGACAGAGCGCCTGCCTTAGCGCCTCACCAGTTTCCCTGCTCCCCCATCACGTCGATCGCGCGCACGAGTCTGTCCGCCGCGTGTCTCCAGTTCGTCTGAACAGAACGTTGCGCGGCTGCTGCGTTCCCCGTTCTGATAGCCTCTATGATTGCGTCGTGCTCCGTTCCCGCAACCGGCACTGTGTCAAGCAATAGCGCGATGTACATCCTGATGTAGCGTTCCGCCTGCGGCTTCACTGCCTCGTGGAGCGAGCGGAGACGCGCACCAGCGCCGGCCTCGACGTAGCGCTCGTGAAATTTTTGGTCGAGCTCGTACAGCTTTCCGGCTTTGGCGCCCTTCGCGGAAGCGGTTCGGCGGAAATCGGCGTTCAGCGCTTCGAGATCCTTCGCGAGCTTCTCGCGCGCAGACTCGCTCAGTCGCGCGGCATTTCGCGCCGCCAGACCCTCGAGCTCGGCCACGATCTCGAGTAGCTCCTGGACGTCCTCTTTGGTAAGGGGAGCCACCGCCATTCGCGCCTGGTGCGTCGTGGAGACGGTGACGTATCCCTCCCGCTCCAGACGCTGGAAAACCGCGCGCACGGGCGTCCGACTCACTCCGAAGCGCTCGGCGACTTCCGTCTCGACGATGCGGGCGCCGGGCGCGAGCTGACCGCGCACGATCATCCCGCGAAGGGAGTCGTAGAGCCGGTTCGCCCGCTCTGACGCGCCGGCGCTGAGTTTTTCCGTCGACTTCGCTCGCGATCTCGAGGTGGCCGCTCGTCTCGGCATGACGGCCAATATAACCGTCCCGGAACCGGAGGAGCGCGCGGGTGCCGGTGGCTGTCTGCCACCTGACTCCTTGCGGCGGCCGGCTGGTCGGAGTATTCTGGGCCCGCAGTTTGTATACAAATCCGCATCCAATTGGAGGAAACTGTGTCGCTCTTCGTCAGGAAGGACATCGACTCACTTTTGGCCGAGGCGGGCTCTGGGACTCTGAGGCGCGAGCTGGGCCCTGTCGCATTGGTCACTCTCGGAATCGGCGCGGTAATCGGCACTGGCATCTTCGTCCTGAGCGGTGTCGTCGCATCCCAGAATGCCGGCCCGGCGCTCACCATCTCGATCGTGCTCGCCGGGTTTGCATGCGTTTTCGCCGGACTGTGCTACGCCGAGCTGGCGAGCATGATTCCGGTGGCAGGAAGCGCGTATACCTACGCTTATGCGACGATGGGAGAGCTCGTCGCCTGGATCATCGGGTGGGATCTGATCCTCGAGTACTCACTCAGCTCGTCGACCGTCGCAGTTGGTTGGTCCGCGTACGCGATCACCTTGCTCGGCGAGATCGGGATCGACTTTCCAGCGCGACTGGCAGGGGCGCCCGGCACGGAGGTGATGCTCGCCAACGGAACTGGTGTGATTGCCTCGTTCAATCTTCTGGCGGTGTTGGTTTGCCTGGCGGTCACGGCGCTTCTCGTGATCGGAATCCGTGAATCGGCGCGGGTCAACACGACGATCGTCGTCATCAAGATCGCGGTGCTGGCTCTGTTCATCGCCGTCGGCGTCGCGCACGCCAGCGCGGCCAACCTTCACCCATTCATTCCACCGAACACAGGCAAATTCGGATCGTTCGGATGGAGCGGCATTCTTCGAGGCGCGGGAATAATCTTTTTTGCCTACATCGGGTTCGACGCGGTGTCTACGGCATCTCAGGAGGCGAAAAATCCCGGTCGCAACATTCCTATCGGCATACTCGTTTCGCTCGCTATCTGCACGCTGATCTACATCGCGGTCGGCCTGGTGATGACTGGGCTCGTACCGTATCCGAGACTCGATGTCGCCTCGCCGCTCGCTTATGCCGCTCAGGTGACGGGCGTAAAATGGCTGCCCCCGGTCGTCAGCTTCGGCGCGCTCTGCGGACTCTCGAGCGTGATACTCGTCAACATGCTGGCGCAGTCGAGGATCTTCTACTCGATGAGTCGCGACGGTTTGCTGCCGCCTTTGTTTGCGCGGTTGCACCCGCGTTTTCGAACCCCGCACGTCACGACGATCATCACCGGCGTCCTGGTCGCAATTGCTTCGGGTCTATTTCCGATCACGGTGCTCGGCATCCTCGTCAGCATGGGGACGTTGCTGGCGTTCGCGATCGTATGCATGGGCGTACTGATCCTTCGACGGACGTCGCCGGAAACGCCAAGACCATTCCGAACTCCAGGGATGCCGTGGGTTCCAATCGTCGGGACTCTGATCTGCATCTACCTGATGACGGGCCTTCCGCTGCCGACATGGATCAGGTTGTTCGTCTGGCTCGCGATCGGCCTGACGATCTACTTCAGCTACGGAAGGCTCCACGCGGCTGCCGCGCGCGGAAACGGATGACTGTGCGCGCAGTACCGGATGTGCTTGTGGCAACGCCCGCACGCATCTATGCTCGTAAGCCTCCTTTTCGGACTTGTTTTATGGAACTGCAACCGCGCGAAAATCGCAGTATCAGATTGTCGATGGTCCGGACGTGGCAGCCGGTCAGACCAGAAGAAAGTCCCCGGCTCTCCGACGCGCGTCTGCAGCTCCACCACGCGGCGCAATTCTGTAGCGCCGTCGGCATCTCGTTCCTCGAGGAGCAATCCGACGATAGTCACAGCAATCTCGAGTGGATTCCGGCGCTCGGCGGATTGTTTTCACGCGCAGTTCCCGCGCGAACATCCTTCCGGCTTGGGATCAGGCCGGCTGATCTCGCTCTGGTCATCGTCACGCAAAACGATCAGCCCTTCGCGCAGTACAAGCTACACGGCCGGACAATCGTCGAGGCGACCCAATGGATTCGAACGCACATTGCGGCGTTCGGCCTCGACTCCGCGCGCTATACGCTCAAACGGCACTTCGACATTCCAGTTCATCCTGTGGATGACGGCGATGCTTTCGACGCCAGCGACAAATCCCGCTTTGAGGAGCTCTCAAAGTGGCTTGCTAACGCCGCGGCGCTTCTTGGTTCAGTGGCGCGCTCGATCCACGAGGCCAGCGAAGTACGATGCTGGCCGCATCACTTCGACATCGCGATAGTCATTCGCGCAACTCCTAATCGCACCATCGGAGTCGGGTTCGAGCCCGGTGACGAGTCTTACGACGAGCCGTACTTCTACGTGAACATGAGACCGCAGCCGTCGGCAGTGCAGGCGAAGTCGAAACCGTTATGGGGGCGCGGCGCGTGGCACACGCGCGGATGGGTTGGCGCCGTTCTCACCGGTTCGCGAATCGGTGCGGCATCCGAGCAGGAGCGACACGCACGTGAGTTTATCGATTCGGCGATTTCCGCGTGTCGCGGGATGATCACGCAGAATTGATTACCGGCGCAGAATGTCCGCGCCTTCTCCAAATCGGTTGCCGGCGGTGCGCCGGCGTCACCAGGCGTTCGACGAGTCCGAGCAGACCATCGACTGCGATTGCGAGTACCGCGGCCGGTAGCGCGCCGGAGAGAATCATCCTCGTGTCCGCCAGTGCGAGACCTTCGACTATTGGCTCGCCAAGTCCGCCCGCACCGATGAAAGCAGCGAGAGTCGCCGCGCCGACGGTGATGACTGCGGCAGTCCGGATGCCTGCCATGAGTACCGGTGCGGCCAATGGAAGTCTCACCCACATCAATCGCTGGAGCGGTGTCGTCCCCAGTGCTTCGGCGGCAGACACCGCGTCGGGGTCGGCATCGCGAACACCGGTATAGGTTCCGCGCGCGATCGGGTACAGCGCATACAGCCAGAGCGCGACCAGCGCCGGTACGATCCCAACGCCAAAAAGCGGAATCATGAACGCGAGAAGAGCGATGCTTGGAATCGTCTGCAGAACACCGAGCGTTCCAATAACCGGCTCAGCGGCGCGACGCGTGCGCTCGAGCGCGAGACCGAGCGGCAGCGCAACAGCCACAGCGGCGAGAAGTGCTATCAGCACGAGCAGCAGATGACGTCCGGTCAAAGCGAGGAGAGATGCGCGCCGCTCCCACATGTAGCGGGCGAATCCGACTCGCGCTGTGCTTGATGTCGTCGTCGCGGTTGTCGATCGCTGGATCAAGCCGAGCGCGCTGAGCTCGTCGCTCGCTACCCTGCGCACGTCTTCACCGTTCACTTCGACGCGCCGATTCAAGCCGCGCATCGTCACCTCGTCCAGTTGTCCGCTCAATAACGTCAGCGCTGCAATAGCGGCCGGCGCACGTCGTCCGAGATCATCCGAGACGAGCGCGGCCGCCTCGTACGGTGGGAAGAAGTGGCGATCGTCGACGAGTGTGACGAGATCATACTTCGACAGCAAGCCATCGGTTGAATATCCATCGATCACGTCTACAGAGCCGGACGCGAGGGCCTGGTACTTCACCGCTGGAGCGAGCGGCCGCACGGTGCGGGGACGAATGCCATACACGCGCGACAGCCCAACCAGACCGTCACGTCTTCCAATGAAATCAGCGGTGAAGCCCGCGGTGATCTTCGAGCTTTCGCGCGCGAGGTCGGTCAATGTCCGGAGATGGTATTTGGCGGCAGTCCCACGCGTCACCGCGATTGCGTAGGTGTTCTGGAAGCCAAGCGGCGGAAGCCACCTCACGTGATAGAGCTCGGAGAATCGTTGGGACACGATCGCGAATACCGCGCGAGGATCAGCGGCGAGTGAGTCGGAGAGCGAGTCGTGCAGAATGGCGACGAGCCCGGTTCCGGTATACTCGGGATAGACGTCGATCGAGTTCTTGCGCAGCGCACCGAACGCAATCTCGGTTGCGCCAAGCCCCGGACGTCGCTCGACTGTGAAACCGCGGCTCTCGAGTATCTGGGCGAACATCTCGCAAAGGAGATAGGACTCGCCAAACGGTTTGGATGCGACGACGATAGGGCGCGATTCACTCGGGGGAGCCGCGCTCTGGCAGCGGATGGACGGCACGAACACGACGCCATCCGTTAGAACGGCCAGTGCGAAGGCGCACACGCGATTCGTGGCTGTCATCCGGTGCCAGAACCATCGCGTCACACCTCGATTGGTCCGAAAATAATTCCTGGTCACGCCTGTAGCGCCTCGAGTCCTGCGCGAGCCCGCTCCACCAGATGCTCGACGTATTCCGTCGCTGGCGCTGATACCAGCTCCCGCATGCTTCCGATCTGTTCGACGCGACCATTCCTCATCACCACGACCGCGTCCGCCAGACGCCCCGCCTCTGCGAGATCATGCGTCACCAACAACGTTGTCACTGACAGGCTGCGTCGCAGCTCGATAAAAGTTTCCTGGAGATTGCTCCGGGAAATCGCGTCGAGCGCGCCAAACGGCTCGTCGAGAAGAACCACATCGGGGCGCGCCGCGATGCTTCTCGCAAGCGCGGCTCGCTGCCGTTGTCCGCCGGACAGCTCGTGCGGAAAACGATCTCCGAACTGCGCGACTGGAAGTCCCACGAGCTCGAGCGCGCGTCGCGCTGAGTCGGTTGCATCGGCCATGCGTTGCAGCGTTGGAACGAGCGCCACGTTTCTTAGAATCCGCCAGTGCGGGAGAAGGCCGCCGTGTTGTTGGACGTAACCGATGCCGCGGCGCAACTGTACCGCCGGCATCGCCTGAACGTCGTCCGCGCCGAGTTTTATTTCACCGCGATCGGGCTCTACAAGGCGGTTGAAGCAGCGTAGAAGCGTGGTCTTACCCGACCCACTCTCTCCAACGAGGGCCACTGCGCGCCCTGCTGGTACGTCGATACTCACATCGGCGAGCGCCACCACGTTTCCGAAACGGTGCGAGACATTCCGCGCAGCGAGAGAAATCGGCATGCGCATAACAGTGGCGCCCCTTACGGTCTACCGCTATCGCGTTGCCCGTCGGCGTGGCTGTTGCGGTATTTTCAGATATTCCTCTGCTCGTCCTTCCAGGAAACCAGAATGCCACCCAGCACATCTCTCAAAGCCCGCCGACTCGGCGCTCAGGGACTTCAGACCTCTCCCATTGGACTCGGCTGCATGGGCATGTCCGAGTTCTACGGTCCGAGCAACGAAAAACAATCAATCGCCACAATCCATCGCGCGCTGGAGCTCGGCGTCACGATGCTCGATACGGCGGACATGTATGGACCGTTCAAGAACGAAGAGCTCGTTGGCCGAGCGATCAAGGGAAAGCGCGATCGAGTTGTTGTCGCGACCAAGTTCGGAAACGTTCGCGATCCCAAAGATCCCACCAAGCGGAGCATCAACGGTCGACCGGAATACGTCAGGCAGGCGTGCGAAGGATCGCTGAAGAGGCTGGGCGTCGACACGATCGACCTCTACTATCAACACCGCGTCGACAAGAACACGCCAATCGAGGACACGGTGGGTGCGATGGCGGAGTTGGTCCGCGAAGGCAAGGTGCGCTATCTCGGTTTGTCGGAGGCGTCGGTCAATACGATTCGGCGAGCGCACAAAGTCCATCCGATCAGCGCGGTTCAGACCGAGTACTCACTGTGGACGCGCGATCCGGAGGACGGCTTGCTCGATGCGCTTCGGTCGCTTGCGATCGGTTTCGTCGCATACAGCCCGCTGGGCCGCGGATTTCTGACGGGCAAAATCAAGCGCGTGGAGGATCTCGCCGCGGATGATTTCAGGCGACAGAATCCTCGCTTTCAGGGTGAGAATTTCAACAAGAATCTCGAGTTGGTTGCGAAGGTCGAAGAGATCGCGAAGGAGCACGACTGCACACCGGCGCAGCTCGCGCTGGCATGGGTGCTGGCGCAGGGCGACGACATCGTGCCGATTCCGGGGACGAGGCATCCCGAGCGAGTCGACGAGAACGTGGGCGCGCTAAAGATCGTGCTGTCGGAGAACGATCTCCGCAGGATCGATGCTGCCGCTCCGAAAGGAGCCGCGGCGGGAGAGCGTTATGCGGAGGGAGGTATGAAGTTGGTCAACCTTTAGCAGGCAACCATTCAGACGCGGTTGATTACTAAAGGAGCATGACGAAAATAATTCGCGCCTGCTTTGTCGCGTGCCTTCTCCTTCGCGGAAATGCAGTGGCGCAGCAACCGGCCACGCCGGGTTATCCCGGCCCACGTCCATCTCCAATTTCGGAAACTGAGCTCGTCCGCCGACTGTCATCGTCAGTCGATATCCTCAGTCGATCAGGAGAATTTTCGGGCGTCGTCGTGCTTGCAAAGGGTGACAAACCCGTCTTTCAACGCGCCTACGGAATGGCGGATCGCGAAGCGCGCCGAGCCAACAACGTCGAGACAGCTTTCAACCTCGGGTCCATAAACAAGATCTTCACGCAGATCGCGGTCATGCAACTCGCCGCGGCGGGGAAGCTCGCGCTGGACTCGACTCTGGACAAATATTGGCCGGATTATCCGAATCAGGAGGTTGCCAGGAAAGTCACGTTACGACAGCTCCTGCGACATACGTCAGGAATCGGCGGCAACATTTTCGACGCACCCGCTGGCGGAAAACGGAATGACATACGGACCTTGCGGGATTATCTGCCGCTATTCGTAAACGCACCTATGCAGTTCGAGCCCGGAACCAGGAACGCTTATTCAAACGCGGGATACGTCGTGCTCGGTCTCCTGATCGAGCGATTGTCGGGCGAGGATTACTACACCTACGTGCGCCGGCATATCTATGAGCCAGCTGGTATGACGCGCACTGGAGCTTTTGCGGTCGACTCACTGCCTCCTAATACGGCGGTTGGCTACACTCGCGGTGATGAAAATGCGCCGCCTAATGCTCCGATACGACGAAATACTGAAGATCTTCCCGGACGTGGAAGTTCGGCGGGTGGCGGCTATTCGACAGCGCAGGATCTGATGAAATTCCTGAAAGCGCTGCGCGAGCACCGAATCGCGAACGGGCCTCCAGCCGGACTTGGTATCGCGGGCGGCTCGGGTGGAATCAATGCGACGGTGGAAGGTGATCTTCCTGGCGGGTACGATCTGATCGTCCTGTCCAACCTCGATCCGCCCGCGGCGGAGCGCATTTCGAGGGATGTCAGGGGATGGCTCGGTGTCCACGATGACTTTGGGCCGGGCCCGCGCCGGCCACCACCTGTCAAAGGCGGAAAAGGTAGCTGATCTTTCCGAAAAATCCGTCTCTCGTCCTGTGAAAATCCTGGAACCTGAATTCGCGCGGCTCGTCGAGCGTTGACCCGTAGCCGAAATAAACCAGCGTGCCGGGAACGGGACGGTAGCTGAAAAGCCAGTCGGTCGAGAATTCGTTCGTCACCTCGCCGGTATCGAGCACTCCGTCGATCAAAATCGGATTGCCGTTCCGATCTCGCAGCGTCGCTCGTGACCGCGCGGAGTACTGGCCGACCAGCCGCAGAAAAATTGGCGGACTGATCTGGTACTCGATCTTGACTCGCGGAATTGTCTCCGACGAGAAGCGCGAGCCATCTGAGCTTCTTGCAATCGTCAATCGCGAAAACGATAGCGAGCTCCTGACCGCGGTCGTGGGTCGGATGTCGAGGGCCGCGTCGATCCGCGACTGAGCGCCGGGCACCGCTTCGTCGAAAATTGGAACCTGACCGTGGGTAATGCTCGCCGTCCCACTGAAAAACCTGTAGGTCGGCGTCGTCACTCTGAGCGACCCACCCCACTCATCGGACTCCGGACCGGGCACCGCAAACGCGGCGGTATCGACGACTGTCGCGCTTGACTGCTGCACGGTGAGACCGGAATAGAGCCGCGGATCGAACGCGAAGTAGTTGTGCGTGACCGCTCCGCTGAGCTGCCATCCTCCACGCAGTGTCGCGGTCGGCTGAATGGCTTCGGTACTCTCAGCCACGCCGTGACCCAGCCCCGCGTTGTTCCAGATGCGATCCTCCTGGAAAAAAGCGCCATACGTCTGAACGAAAGCGCCGGGACTTCCGTAAAAGCTCAGTCGATTGAACGCGCGCGTCTCGATGAGACCGGTGCGATTCACAAATCCGGCTGCAGCGTTGAAGCCGGGATCGAGCGACCGCAAAGTGTAATGAAAGCCCCACGCGCGGCCGGTTCTGTCCCAGTCTGCCTGCAGCAGAGACCCGGTGAAGTGTTTCTGCAGACTGTCGGTCCACGATTGCGCCGCCTGAAATTGCGCGAAGTAGAGTTTCGAGTGGTAGAAGCGATAGTCCGCTGAGGCGACACGCGAGTAATCACTGCCATCTTCACGCGCGGTGAGAACGGCGCCGAGTGTGTTGTTGGAGCCGAAATCGTAGCGAAGACGGGAGACGCCGAAGAGCGGCGAATGCGCCCCCGTCCACGAGTTCGCCTGGTCGTCACGCGCGACTATCGAAGCGATGTTGAGTCCGGACAGTTTGCCGGTGAGCTTGACGCCGGCCGTCGGCGCAACGATGCGTCTCGTGTATATGAGTTGGTTGGGCGAATCGAACAGCTCGAGGCCGTCCAGAAAGAACGGCCGCTTTTCCGGATAAAAGAGCGCGAAACGCTCGTTGAGGAGGACTTGCCCGATGTCGGCTTCGACCTGCGAGAAATCGGGATTGATGGTCCCGTTCAGTGTGAGATTTTGACGGATTCCCCAGCGTGCGTCGCCACCAAGCTCGCCCCGTTGCTGATAGTCGCGTCCGTTGCCGAGAGTTGGTGATCGATCGGCGTGCGCTGTCATGGTTGGCGTCGCTTCAACCACGAGCCCGCGATGCATGTCGTGCAGGCCCTCCAGCGTGCCCGATTGCGCAAGAAAGTTTGCGTTGGCGCGAACTGCTGGTGCCCAGGTGTCCTGGAAACCGGAATGCTGAACCCGCCGGAGAATGTGAATTCCCCAGCTCTGCACCTTGGCATCCTGGTAGCGGAGGCTCTTGAAGGGTATGCGCACTTCAACTTCGTACCCACCCTCGACAAGCCGGCCTTTTGATTCGAAGAAGTAGTCGGGGTTGAGGTCGACACTTCCGTCGAGCGGGTTGATCGTTTGAAATCCTCCGCCCGTTGCGGATGCGCCGCCCGCACCGCCCGCAAATTGGGCGCTACGAGTACCGTCCTGCTGGACGCCGTACGGATTCACTCCAAAAAGGAACGCGATCTGCCGCGAGTTATCTGTATCGAGGAGAATCTGGACCTGATCCTCGCTATCGATGTTGTCGCGATTGGCGTGCGTTGCACGAACGACGTTGCCGTGGATCTCGCGCGCGCGAATTCCGAAGTAGATCGCGTCGGGGGCGTACCACACCAGAACCTCAGTCGGATCGTCGGCTGGGCGTCCGTCGACGGGTTGATACTGGGAGAAGCCGGTGAGTCGCGCGGCGCGGCGCCAAACTGGCTCGTCGAGATTTCCGTCGATGTTGACGGTGGTGTCCACCCGCGGGACGGCGACGCGCACGTTCTTCTGCCGACCGTCGTAGGTCAGCGTCGAATCCTGGAAGAGAATCGTGGCCGCCAGGGCAATGACGAACATGGGTTAGAATCTACGTATCGCTGGGCCGGGCACCACAGGAATTTGTCTACACGGTTCGATGCGTGGTATTTATAAGAAGCTGTGGTGAATTTCCCGGGAACAAAACCTCACCCCTCCCTTATGCGCGACGTTCGCGTAGCCGCCGTCCAGTTTCAGCATTCCCCAGGTGATAAGGCCCACAACCTAGATCGCGTCCGGCACTTTGTGAGAGAAGCCGCCAGTGACGGAGTCGAGATCATTGCCTTCCCCGAGATGTGTCTCACTGGCTACTGGCACGTGCGCAATCTCACTCGCGAGGAAGTCGAAGCGCTTGCCGAGTCCGTGCCCGCTGGAGAAAGCACGCAGGAGCTACTTCGTCTCTCTCGCGAAAACCGGATGACCATCGGCGCTGGACTCATCGAGCGCTCCGAGGATGGCAGGATGTACAACTCGTACGTCGTCGCGATGCCGGATGGAACGTGGGCGGTGCACCGGAAGCTCCACGTCTTCGTCAGCAAGTTTCTGTCTGAGGGCGACAGCTATACCGTCTTCGACACGCCGCACGGTTGCCGAGTGGGAGTTCTGATCTGCTACGACAACAACATTGTCGAGAACGCGCGCGCGACGGCGCTAATGGGCGCGGAGATTCTGCTCGCACCACACCAGACCGGCGGCTGCAATTCGGTGAGTCCGCGAGCGATGAAGCCGGTCGATCCACGGATCTGGGAGCGACGGCGCGAAGATCCCGCCGCTATAGAGGCGGAATTGTGCGGGACCAAAGGTCGCGGCTGGCTAATGCGTTGGCTTCCGAGTCGCGCGCACGACAACGGAATGTTCCTCGTGTTCAGCAATGGCATCGGTCCCGACGACGACGAGATTCGGACGGGCAACGCGATGATTCTGGATCCGTACGGAGAAATAATCGCCGAGACGCGCAAGCCCGAGGATGATATGGTCGTAGCGGATCTCGACGCGTCGATTCTTCCAACGTCCTCGGGTCGCAGGTGGTTGCGCGCGCGCCGGCCAGAGCTTTACGGCTCGCTCACTCAACGGACCGGGCAGGAACAGGAGACGCGCCAGGTTCGGTTTGGAGAGTAAGAGAAATCTCCGATTCCGCGGCGAGCGTTCGTGCGCGTGCTATTCGCGCGTGAGTTCGCGCCGGTCCACGACTACGACGAGCGCGCTTCCCACCGCGCGCTCCCCAGCGCTGTCCGACGGCGAGTTCACGACTTTGTCTTTAACGACCATCGTCGTAGACCCTCCTCCGTCAAAGTTCATTCCCTGATAAACACCGAGCCGCAGCATCAAATGCGCGAGCTCGACGAGCGACATCCCCGAGTCGGATTCCCTTCGACCGTCGACGGTGATGAGAAATAAAGTGCTGCTGTCGCGAGAGAACCCAATCGCAGTTCGGGGATGACGTGTGCTCGAGAATTTCGGGAACGTGCCTTCGATAATGTCCGCGTGTTCAGCGATGCTCTTTCCATCGACGATCAGTCCGGGCCAGCCGCCCAGCAGCGTGCGCAGACGCCCGCGATCTGGCGCAAAGCGCGTCACGATTTTCACAGTAGCGCCTCGCCTCGCCAGCGCCGTCAGCTCTGCTCGCCGCTCACCGCCAACCGCGAGAACGGCGCCCGACTTCAGGGAAATAGCGCCGTGTTCGACTGGAGTTCCCTGAATGCGAAAAACCAGCGTGTCGCCTTTTTTTCCGCTGGCGCGGAGCGCGAGCGATAGCGGATGTCTGCCCGCGGAATCTGGCGGTGTCGAGTCGCCGAATGGTGCCGTGTAAAGCACGAAGGCGTTGCTATCCGGCCAGAAATTGAGCGCATCGAGATCGAGCATGCGCCCGCCGTCGAGCACCCGGCCCACAAACGCAAACCGGTCGATGAAGGGATGATCGCGCCAGTCCACCGCGAACTGCGAGTGAAGGTTGTCGAACGTGTCGTAGGGAGAATCCGTTCTCTTGACTCCTTTCATCACGTTGCCTTCAACAACGACGTTGTTCTCACTCTCGCCAGTTGCCTTGATGTCGAAGAAATCCGCGTTGACCGCGGCGACGGCCTCTCCCGGTCCATGGTAGCGCTCGACCATCGACCGCACCGTCTCTCGTCCCCGAAAGGAGTCGTGTGCGCGCATTCCATGAATGCTGATGGTCGGTCGTTTGAGATCGACCCGAAGAATGTTGACGTGCCAGGGGCCGGCGTTTACAACGATGCGCTCGTGGATCACCCCCGGAGCGACACTATCGGTAGTCACACTATCGAACTGCTGCGCCCGCGCAGAGAGGGGGCACGTCGCTACAGCTGCACTCGTCAGCACAACGAGAATGCGTTTCACAGCGCTACGCCGTTGCTGCACTTATCCACGGGACATGAGTAATCGCTGCTCGCTCAAGCCCGCACCAGTCTCTTGTAGGCGATGCGGTGTGGCTGGTCGGCGTCCGGTCCCTTCCGCCGCT
>DASQPS010000011.1:0-5687 GCA_035643845.1 Gemmatimonadaceae bacterium
TTCGCGTGGAACGGGGGATCTGTCCCGTTGCGCGAAGCAAATTCCGGGTGCTCGAGCTCGCGCAGCGTGAAAGCTGCCAAAGCCGCCGCGACCTGAGCCGCCGCTGGCGATTTGGCGTGCAGCCAGCCAGCCTCGACGATGTTGTCGAAGTGCTCGATCATAATTCGCCGGCCATCAACGCTCGCGCACGTGCGAGCAACTTTCTTGTCTTTGGGTGTCACATCACTATCGGTAGCGAAGATCGCGACTCTGCATCCTGCGTCGCGCGCTCGGTCCTGGATCTCCCACTCTTTGGCGGGCACAATCACAGTACCATCAATGGGCACCGCGTCCGCGATCACCGACACCAGCCTTTGAGCTCGGCGCGGCTGGCGGTAGCGCTCGGGCACATCGCTCAAATCCGCGTCGGTGATGATAGCGATCCGCGAGTGCGAGTATGGCAGCCCCGCCTGCAAGAGGTACGAAGGCGACACGTCGACAATCAGGTCGGCCTCGTTGAATCCCGATCGCACCAGCTCGTCGCGCGTCTCCTGGCGGTAATGACCTCCGGAAATTCCGCACAACACATGCTGCAGCAACGGCGACGCACTCGGTGTTTGCGCCAGCGCGGCCAGCTCGGCCACTGCGTGATCGATGGATGTGAGCGTGCCCGCGAAAGCGCTCTGAACGATCTCGAGAGCCAGAGCAGCGGACCTCAATCCGACTGCGTCGTGCACCTGCTCGAAGATGATCGTGTACTCGCCGGCCCCATCACCGCCGCGAGTCCTGCCATAGCCCACGTCGTGCCCTATCATGCCCTGCAGCTCGAGAGCGACGTGTTCAACGATGTGCGCGAAGTAAGTTCCTCGCTTGAGGCGAATGAGGAATCCGCCCGGTTCCCCAATGCTGCAACCATGGTCCCTGAGGCCCGGCATCGTGCGCACGAGTGATTCGGTGAATCCCGGCACGTCGGCGGAAGAGATGTTCTCGTAAGCACCGATGTTCAGGTCCATGCGCGTGATCGGAAGCTCTGACCAATAATTCGCTCCACGGGTCGCATGGAGCGTCATGATCCGGATCTCTGTTTTGGGGTCGGGCAGTCGTTCGACCACTTTCAGCGTGCCTCGCCCGAGTAGTGTCGCACGATGTCGAGGCTGCCAGCGACATCATCGGCCAGAATCACAACGAGGTCATTGTCCTTCATCTGCTGAATCGCGTGCGTGATGGCATCCCGCTCGTTGAAAATCGTTTCGTACTGTTTCTCACTGAGGCCGCCGGCGCGAAGTCCGTCGATAATGAGGTGGGCGACGTTCCCCTCGTCCCGTCCGCGCCGCTCTTCGTCCTCCTTGACTATGACGTAGTCGAGATCAGCCGCGATTCTACCGACTGCGCGCAAATCCTCGTCGCGCCGATCTCCCGGAGCAGCTACCACTCCAATTCGGCGGTTGGCATCGATGCTCTTGACGAAATCCATCAGCCCGCGGATCGCAGCCGGGTTATGCGCGTAGTCCACGAGCACGCGCCCTTTCGGGACACGCATGAGATTCAGACGGCCGGGCGTGAGCGATGGCGACGGGAAGAAAGACAGCAGGCCGGCGCGGATGTCGTCGTACCTCATCCCCTGCACGTACGCGGTCGCGATCGCGGCAAGGATGTTCTCCTGCTGGAATCGAGCAGCGCCGCCCAGCATCAGCGGCACCTCGCGCACGGGAGCGATGGGAATGCGAAGCCGTCCGCGCCTGATTACGAAGGTGTCGTTCTCGATTCGCGCACCGATGCCATTTCTGGTCAGGTGGTTCTCGAACTCTTCGCTTTCTCCCTCGGGCTTGGTCGAGAACAGGACGATGTCTCCCGGCGAGCGATCGCGCATTGCGTAGACGAGCGGATCGTCAGCATTCAGCACTGCGTGGCCCTCGCGCTTTACGACCGCCGCAACGACTGCCTTCACATCGGCGAGCTGTTCGATCGTGTTGATGCCGCGCAGTCCCAGATGATCCGCGCTCACGTTGAGCACCACACCCACGTCCACTTCGTCGAAGCCAAGCCCGGCGCGGAGCAATCCGCCGCGCGCGGTCTCGAGAACGGCGATGTCGACGGTCGGGTTCGACAGGATGATGTTGGCCGAGAAGGGGCCGGTCATGTCGCCCTCGAGGACGAGCCTGTTCTGGAGGTACGTCCCGTCCGTCGTCGTGAACCCGACGACGTTTTCTCCGAGGCGGAACAAGTGCGCGATGAGGCGAACCGTTGTCGTCTTGCCATTGGTGCCAGTGACCGCGATAACCGGTATCGTCGCCTTCGTACCCGGCGGATACAACATGTCGATTATCGGCGCGCCGACGTTTCTTGGCGTGCCTTCGGTGGGATGCGTGTGCATCCTGATTCCGGGTCCCGCGTTCACTTCGATGATCACTGCGCCGTTTTCGCGAAAAGGAACCGAGATATCGGAGGTGAGGACGTCGATTCCGGCGATGTCGAGCCCGATGATTCCGGCCGCCATCTCGCACGCTGTCACGTTGTCCGGATGCATCTCATCGGTGCGATCCACGGCGGTTCCACCCGTCGACAGATTCGCGGTGCCGCGCAAATACACGATCTGGCCTTTTGTGGGAACCGACTTGAGCGTCAGCCCCTGCTTCTCGAGGAAGCAGACTGTGCGACTGTCGGCCGGGAGTTTGGTGAGGATCTTGGTGTGTCCGAACCCGCGCCGCGGATCTTTATTCTCGCTTTCTATGAGCTGGCTGATCGTGCTGCTTCCGTCGCCGACCACTCGCGCAGGAATGCGTTCCGCGCAGGCGATGACCTTACCATTGATCACCAGCACACGATGATCTCGCCCTTCCGCGTACTCCTCGACGACGATTCGTTTCGCGAGCTCACGAGCCTCGATCCACGCCGCCTTGAGCGCGTCGTCGTTCTCGATGCGATCCGAGATTCCGCGGCCGTGGCTCGCGTCGAGCGGCTTGAGGATCACCGGGTATCCGATCTCGCGGACGATGTCGAGAGCGCGCTCGAGCGTTTGAGCGACATCACCTTTCGGCACCGGTAATCCGATATTGCCGAGGACGCGCTTGGTGTCGTCTTTATCCTGGGCGATTTCGACGGCGATGGCGCTGGTGTAATCCGAGAGCGTTGACTGAATGCGGCGGAGATTTTTTCCGAGACCGAGCTGTACGAGCGAATAGTTGTTCAGCCGGCGAACGGGAATGCCTCGCCTCTTTGCTTCCTCGACCACCGCGGCGGTCGAAGGCCCGAGCCTGACTTCTTCATAGAGCGTGAGGAGCTGGCTGACGATCGCATCGGTGTCGACGGATTGTTCAGCGATGCAACAGCGAACGATCTTCACGCCCTCGCGCATGCTTTGAAGACCTACTTCCTCTTCCTCGTACTCGACGATCACCCACCACGTGTCGGGATCGCCCGACGGAACCACTCGCCCGAAGCTCACGTCGCAGCCAGCGAGTGACTGCAGCTCGAGTGCGACGTGCTCGAGGATGTGTGGGAGATGTGTTCCTTCTCTCAACCTCTCGAGGAATCCGCCCGCTTCCTGTCTCGTGCAGTGGTGCTCGGCCAGCGATGGTATGGCTTCGGTGAGGCGCTCGTAAAACCCGGGGATGTCTACGGAGCTTACCTGCTCGAGGCTGCCGAGCTGGACATCGCAGGCAATGACCGGCGCCAGCCGCCAATAATTCGGGCCGCGTAAGGCGCGGATTCGGGAAACCTGGAGCTGCTCCGCGTCGATCTGTGGCGCTGTGGCGGTTGTCATCTCGTCGTCAAAATCGGTGGGCCTAAGGGAGCAACCTCTGTTCCAATTATTGTGGCGTAGAGATCCCGAAGTCGCTCAGGGTCTAATCGCGCCGGATCTTCTCCATCGCAGGCGGGCTCCTGGCGTCTGGCCACCGAGACGGAAGTTTGGCTACGGATGAAGCGGATGATCCGGATTGATCGGATCGCTCCTCTTGGCGTGAAAGCACGTCTTCGCGGGCCGGGATTTTTTGGGAACTGCCGCTCGGGCTCGCCGCTAGCGCCACACTGGCCTCGCTAAAGCTGTAGGCGGGAACGCAGAAAGAGCCCTCAATGCAAAAGAGCGCCAAGAGGCGCCCTCAATGGAAATAACAAAAAAATCACAGCCCCGCCCGAGAGGAGCCATAGCCCCAAGAGGAGCGATCCGTTTAATCCGCTACAATCCGCTTCATCCGTAGCCAAACTTCCGTCTCGGTGGCCTGACGTCAGGAGCCGGCCAAAGGGAGAGACAAGTCCGGCGCGAGTTACTCCTCTGACATGAACGGATACCGATAATCCGTTGGCGGTGAGAAAGTCTCCTTTACCGCTCTCGGACTGATCCACCGAACCAGGTTGAGCTTGGATCCCGCTTTGTCGTTTGTGCCCGACCCACGCGCGCCGCCGAATGGCTGTTGTCCAACTACCGCACCCGTCGGCTTGTCGTTGACATAGAAATTTCCGGCAGCGTTGCGGAGTGAGAGCGCGGCCTCGCGAATCGCCTGACGATCGGTGCTGAACACCGCGCCAGTCAACGCGTATGGAGAAGTCTCGTCGATGATCTTGAGCGTCTCCGTCCACTTGTTGTCGGGATAAACGTGCGCCGTCACCACCGGTCCGAAAATTTCCTCGCACAAAAGTCGATACGCCGGGTCCTTCGTCTCGATGAGGGTCGGCTCGATGAAATATCCCGTCTCGCCGCGCGCCACTCCTCCTGACACGACTGTCGCATTCTTCTGACCGTGCTCCAGGTATTCACCGATCTTCGTGAAAGCCTTCTTGTCGATCACCGCTCCCATGAAATTCCGGAAGTCGGTAACGTCGCCCATCTTGATCTCCTTCATGATTGCGACGGTGCGATCGCGCACGTCCGGCCAAATCGACTCGGGGATGTAAACCCTGCTCGCCGCGGAACACTTCTGTCCCTGATACTCGAATCCGCCGCGAGCAATCGCGACCGCCAACGCCGCAGGATCCGCCGACGCATGTGCGACGATGAAATCCTTTCCGCCCGTCTCGCCGACGATGCGCGGATACGATTTGTAGCGCGACATGCTGGCGCCGATGGTCTTCCACATGTTGTTGAAGACCGCCGTGCTACCAGTGAAATGCACGCCCGCAAGATCTCTGTTGGAGAGGAGCTTGTCGGAGATCATCCCTGCGTCGCCCGCTACGAAGTTGATTACGCCCGGCGGAAGTCCGGCCTGCTCGAGCAGCTTCATGATGTAATAGGCGCTCAGCATCGCACTCGATGCCGGCTTCCAGATAACCGTGTTACCCATCAGCGCCGGCGCGGTCGGAAGATTCCCAGCGATCGACGTGAAATTGAAAGGCGTTACCGCGTACACGAATCCCTCGAGCGGGCGATAGTCCAGCTGATTCCACATCGAGCGATCGCTTAACGGCTGTTCGTCGTACAAACTCTCCGCGTAGTACGGATTGTATCTCCAGAAGTCGATCAGCTCGCAGGCCGCGTCGATCTCCGCCTGAAATGCTGTCTTCGACTGCCCCAGCATCGTCGCGGCATTGAGCGTCGCTCTCCACGTCGTCGCGAGCAGCTCCGCCGCTTTCAAAAAAACGGCGGCGCGATCCTCCCACGCCCAATTGGCCCAGTCACGCGCTGCTCTCTTCGCCGCCTTCATCGCCAGATCGACGTGCTCCTCACTGGCGCGATGCCAATCGGCTAGAACGTGGCGGTGATTATGGGGCAT
>DASQPS010000012.1:0-22446 GCA_035643845.1 Gemmatimonadaceae bacterium
GAGCTTCTTCCTGAGCGAAGGGTGGATAGCCCTGACAGAGGCGATGGTCTTGTCAATGGCTGCCCGCGTCAGCGCGCGCGCAGCGCGCTCGACTTCAGGCAGCTCGGGCATTTTCGGCCGCGTTGCAAATCATCATCCACCAAACTAGAGTAAAAGAGGGCAGACGCTGCCCGTTCAAAGTCATGTTCCCGCCGCGGGTGCGCAATGCTCGCAACCCGTAGAAGCGGCCAGCCGGAGACCTTTTGTGGAAAGTCTTGCATCGCCCGTCACCGAATCCCTGCGCGTCCTGCTGGTGCAGGACGATGAAGCAGGAACAACCTTGATAAGAAACGAGCTCACGCGGTCAGCGGTGCCAATGGTGGTGAACCGCGCTGACTGCGAGGCCTCCTTCGTGACGGCGTTGGACGAGTTTGCTCCCGATGTGGTGCTGTCGGACCATGTGCTTCAGAATTTCGACGCGCTGGCAGCGCTGAACATACTCAGAGAGCGCAGACCGACCGCACCGCTGATCGTTGTCACGAAGGGAGTGAGCGGCGCACAGGCAGTCGCGTTCGTGCGTGCTGGCGCGGAGGACCTCGTACTCGAGCAGAACATCGCTCGTCTCCCGGCAGCGATAACACGCGCGATCTCTTCGCGGCGTGCCATGGAGAAGCTCACGCGTCGTCAGATCGAAGTGCTGAAGCTCGTTGCGGAGGGGCGCCGCACCCGAGAGATCGCGAAGGAGCTCAAACTGAGCGTCAAGACGGTGGAGAGTCATCGCGGTGAGTTGATGAAGCGACTCGGTGTTCGCGATGTCGTGAGTCTCGTCCACTACGCCGTGCGCGTGGGTCTGGTCTCGACAGCGGCGTAGACTTTTTCGCTCAGCGGACGCAACGCGCGACGCAGCTGAGCTTCCAAGTTTGCCCTTGCGGCAAAGGTCAGCGCGTCTACTTTAAACGCCTGGCGGACGCACGAACTCCTGCCCCAGGCCATGGCGCAACACATCCCGCGTTCTCTCAAGCACGAATACGAGCTGTACGTAGAGAATGAAATCGAGAATTACAAGGAGTCGGTGTCGCGCTCAGCCATTCTGAAGATTGGCGACGAGGCCGCTGCAGCGTTGAGAGCTGGCGAGCAGTTCGCAATGGACGAACTACTTCTCTGGGCTGAAGTCGATAGGATCATCCGCAACAGACTCCGAATTCCCGCATACGATACCTGGCGGCGAAAGCGCATCAAGCTGCTCGAGGAATACCGCCGCCCGGAGCATTGGGGAATTCGACCGGACGGGATTTTGGCCAGGGCAATCCATCCATCACCAGAATCGAACGTGCTGGTCGCGGGAGGAGAGATCGAGCGCACTGCTCTCTATCTGGCGGCGCACGGCTGCGACGTCACCGCGCTGGACAGCGAGGAGAACGCGCTCGAGCGCGTGATGAACGCAGCTCATGCAGCTGGGCTCACCGACAGAATCCGCGGGCTCGTGGCGGACATCGCTGACTGGTCGCCTGATTCTCCGCTCGGCGCAGTCGTCTGCACACCAGCTGCTTTTTCCGGACTTACGCCGGACGAGAGGATAAGAGCGTTCGAAGTGCTTCAGAGCGCAACACGCCAGGGTGGAGTCCATCTCGTGGGCACCATCGTCCGTGGGAAACGCGGAGTTTCGGTGACCGAGCTTCGGCGTTACTACAAGGGCTGGACGATTTCGGTCGAGCCGGATAGCGGTACGTCGACGAACTTTCTCGCGAGGAAGATCGCGAGCTAGGTGGTGTCGTTATGACACGCGTGTCCTCAAGCCGCGTGTCGTTTTGCCACGATTCGTACTGATCCGTAGTCCTCGTCTAGCCTATAAGCTCTTGGCTAACAATCACTTGCAAAATACGCAATCCGTGGTACGACGAGTGCCTTTGAAGGCGCCGAGCAAGGTGGATTGCATTTACCAAGTGAGAGAGAAATGAACGAGATTCGTAAGGACACCAAAAAGCCGGAGCCAATCGGAATAGTCATTTCGCGCGGGGATAAGACGGAGCCAACGCCCGTTTTTTCCGCGTACATTTGGGGCCCCGTCCCTGAAGAGGCGACTGACTCTTCGACGCGCGCAGCTTAGAGCCGCTGCTACTATAGTGTTGAAAGGCCCCGCCGATCGGCGGGGCCTTTTGCATCCCGGAAGGGTACGCCCCTTGCCCGTTCCGGCGTCGTGGAACAGCCGACACCAAACTGGGAGGGCGAGCGCCACGCGTTGCTCGCTCAAAGAATCTCCGACATTGGTCTGGCGATCCGCGGGACCTTGCTCGAAAAGCTCGTCCAGCAGCTTTACGAAGAGCTCGCCATGAAGGGCCTCGACTTCCGGCCGCCGGTTTACCTCAGTGATCAGTGGGGATGTCCGGACGGCACGCCGCTTATCGGCGTCCCGTTCTATCTCGCCGACGCGCGGCTGTCGAAGATCGAGGAAGATTATTCCTCCGCCATAGAGGGCGAAGCCGAATCCATGCGCTACCTGCGGCACGAAGCCGGACATGCGTTCAACTACGCTTACCGGCTTTACGATCGCCCCGATTGGCGAAAGATATTCGGCCCGTACTCGCGCCCATACAGGGAGCGTTATCGCGCGGATCCTTTCTCACACGAATACGTGCGCCACATACTCGGCTGGTATGCGCAGAAGCATCCCGACGAAGATTTCGCAGAGACGTTTGCGGTGTGGCTCACTCCCGATCTGGACTGGCGGAAACAGTACGATGGCTGGGGCGCGTTCGCGAAACTCAGCTACGTCGACAAGGTTATGAAAGAGGTTGCGCACAAAGTGCCGAGCGTGCCCGAGCCTTCCGAGGACGATCTTCCGGTGGCAGCGATGCAGTACACCGTTGCGGAACACTACGAAGACAACGAGGAGCGAATCCCGATCCGCGATCAGCGGATCTTCGACGGCGATCTAAAAACGATCTTCGCCGATTCTGAGCACGCACCGGCAGCGATAACCGCGCGCGAATTCATCGCGAGGCACAAGCGGGAGATAGTGACGCGAATCTCGTATTGGACTGGGGAGAATGCATCGATCGTGCGGCAGTTCGTCGATTTTCTGTCGCAGCGCACGGCGGACCTCGATCTCAGGCTATCGGGTCTCGAGGCTGCGACTCTCATCGAGCTGACCGCGTTTGGTACGGCGGTGATGATGAACTACCGATACACGAACGCGATCGACGGCGCGGCAGCTGCCGACAAGTGAAAATCGTCGTGCTCCACAGCAAGGATGCGCTCGAGCCGCCAGTCGATCCGCTGCTCGGCCAGCTCGACGGCGCGCTCGCGGCGAACGGGCACACTTCGCGACGGCTGGCGGTAGACGACACGGTACAGCCTTTGATCGACGCGCTCGCAACCGAGCCGCCAGACCTTGTATTCAATCTCGCCGAATCTTTTCGGGGCAAGAGCGCTCTGGAGTCGAACGTGGCCGCATTGCTGAACCTGCTCGATCTCCGTTATACGGGATCCAGTCCGGCGGGTTTGATACTGGCGGGCGACAAGACTCTCACCAAGAAGGTGCTGGCATTTCACGGAATCCAGAGCGCCAAGTTCGCGACGGTTTATCGCGGCCAGGTGGACTGGGCCGGCGACATTGACTTCCCGTTGCTCGTGAAGCCACCACAGGAGGACGCGTCGCTCGGGATAACCCAGAAATCCGTGGTGAAGAACGTGAAAGAGCTTCTCGATGTGATGGGTGGCACCCAGGAGGAGTATCAGTCGCCCGTGCTTGTGGAGGAATTCATCGACGGACGGGAGTTTTACGTCGGCGTGCTCGGCAACAGCAAGCTCGAGGCGCTTCCGCTAATCGAGCTCGATTTCTCGAAGTTCCCGCCAGGCTTGCCGAAGATTGCGAGCTGGGAGGCAAAGTGGGGCGACGCTGGCGACGAGAAGGGCGCGGAATTCGAAGGAACCCAATCGATATTTCCGACTGATGTGCCGGAGGAGCTCGCGAAGAAGATACAGCAGGTTGCGATCGATTGTTTCCAGGCGCTGCGCCTGCGTGACTACGCGCGGATCGATCTGCGAGTGACGGAGAAGGAAGAAGTGTTCGTGATCGAAGCAAATCCCAATTGCTACCTGGAGGAAAAGAGTGAGTTTGCGAGGGCGGCGCAGAAATCGGGAATGGAATACAGTTCGTTGATCGAGCGGATCGTGGAGCTCGCCAGCGCGCGCTACTCGAGGTAGCTTCAGAAAGCAAAAAAGCCGGCGAGGTCGCCGGCTTTTCCGTTTCCAACAAGAGAGCCCGACGCTTAACGGCTCTTGCGCCCGCTCTTTCTGCCGCCCTTGCGGGACGACTTGCGACCGCTCTTTCTCGAGCTGCTCGACTTTCGGGAGCTTTTGCGTGCGCCGCCCTTTTTACGTCCGCCTCTTTTCGCTGCTGCCATTTTGTCTCTCCACGATGAAGTAAAAATCTCACCGGTTCATCGATGAACCGGCGAGTCCTGCATCGCGTCCTGACCGGCACGCGAGTCGCAACCAGAATCGTCGCGACGACGAGCCGCAACGCTAGTCATAGCTCGCCGCGAATATAGAATGCAAGAGATGTGCGTGCAATGGTGATAGCCATCGAATCGTTGGAGCGTGACTCTCACGCAAAAAGCGCCGCGCCTCTTTCAGATTAGAATTCTTCGCGTGAGGAAGAAAATTTTTCTCCCATCCAAACGGGGTAGCAAGTGAAAGCGCTGGTAAAGGAATCGGCGGCGCCTGGATTCAAACTCAAGGATGTGGCGGAGCCAAGAATCCGCGAGGACGAAGTTCTGATCAGGGTGCGGCGCGCTGGTGTGTGCGGCACTGACGTGCACATTTACGATTGGGATGCCTGGGCGAAAGGACGGTGCAAGCCGCCCTTTGTGGTCGGTCACGAATTCGCCGGCGACGTGGTCCAGGTGGGTCGGCTCGTCACCGATGTCAAAGAGGGTGACCGCGTAACGGCGGAGGGACACATCGTCGACGGACGCTGCCTTCTGTGCCGGACGGGCAACTCGCACGTGTGCCCGTACACGCGCATCATCGGTGTGGATCGCGATGGCTGTTTCGCCGAGTACATCTCGATGCCGGCGACGAACGTGTGGCACCTCGATGATGCGATCTCGTACGATGTGGGTGGGATTCATGACCCGATGGGAAACGCCTTCCACACGGTGCTCACGGCGGAGATTCCGGGCGCAGTGGTCCTGATAACAGGTTGCGGGCCGATCGGAATTTTTGCGGTCGGGATCTGCAAGGCGGCCGGCGCATCGCGTGTTATCGCCACGGATGTGAACGACACCCGACTCGCACTCGCGAAGAACATGGGCGCTGACGAGGCGATTCATCCTGAGCAAGCCGAGAAAATCGTCAAGCAGGCGACGGGCGGGCTTGGAGCGGATGTCGTGCTCGAGATGTCGGGAGTTCCTGCGGCGATCCATCAGGCGTTCGCTCTCGTCCGGGTCGGGGGCCGCGTACAAATGCTCGGCATACCATCCAAGAAGGTGGACTTTGATCTGGCGACGGAAGTGATATTCAAAGGGCTCACCATCTATGGCGTGGTTGGCCGTCGGATGTACGAGACGTGGCATCTGATGACGCGGTTTTTGCGATCCGGGGAATTCGACCCTACGCCCGTCATCACTCATCGATTCCCGCTCTCAGAAGCGGATGCCGCCATCGCCGCAATCAAATCGGGCGAAGCGGGCAAAGTCATATTCGAGGTCTCCTGACGAAACTCTCATCACCGAGGAGTACGTGGCGCTGAATACGAAGTTCGATCGCGAGCTCGAGGGCGCAATCGAGAAGCTAAAGCAAGACAAGGTCTACAAGCGTCTCAACTATCTCGCGTCGCCGCAGGACGCGCGCGTACAGATGGAAGGGCGCGGCGAAGTCGTGATTCTTTCCTCCAACAATTACCTCGGACTCTCGAGCGAGCCCAGTGTGATTCAGGCGGGGATCGACGGTCTCAAGAAATTCGGAGCAGGTACCGGAAGTGTCCGTTTCATTTGCGGAACCTTCACCGTGCATCGCGATCTCGAGAAGGCAATAGCGGATCTGGTCGGGACGGAGGCGTCGCTGAGTTATGTGTCGGCCTGGAACGCCAACGAGGGACTGACCGCGACAATCGTCGAGCAGGATGACTTCGTGGTATCCGACGCACTCAACCATGCATCGATCATCGATTCGATAAGGTTGGCGAAGTCGATCACCAAGTGCGCGACGGCCGTCTACCAGCATTCGGATCTCGACGATCTCCGGGCCAAACTCGCGACCGCCAAGGGTGCGCGCCGTCGCATCATCTGGACGGACGGGGTTTTCTCGATGGAAGGAAGCATCGCCAAGCTCCCCGACATTCTGCAGATCGCGAAGGAGCACGACGCCATCGTCGCGGTGGACGACTCGCATGGGACGGGGGTACTGGGAGCGACTGGCCGGGGAACGGCTGAGCATTTCGGAGTTCTGGGCGAGGTTGATATCGTGACGTCGACGCTCGGAAAGGCGCTGGGCGGCGCAGCCGGTGGATTCGTGGCGGGAACGGCCTCGCTCTGCGACATGCTGACGCAGCGCTCGCGTCCGCAACTCTTCTCCAACGCATTGCCTCCGACTGTAGCCGCGAGCGCGCTCGGAGCGATCAGGCATCTGGAGCACCATCCTGAGCTGGTGAAAAGGCTCCGAGATAACACGAGCTACTTTCGGTCGTCTATAACCGACGCGGGGTTCAAACCTCTCTCTGGAGAGACTCCAATCGTCCCGATAATCGTAGGTGAGACGGCGACGGCAATCAAAATGAGTGACATGTTGCTGGATGAAGGCGTCTTTGTGACAGGGTTCGGCTTTCCGGTCGTACCTCAGGGACAGGCGCGTGTGCGATGTCAGCTCAGTGCCGCCCATTCACGGGACGATCTCGATCAGGCCATCGCGGCCTTCAAGACCGTCGGGACTAAGCTTGGCATAATCTAGGGGACGCCTTTCATGCAGAAGCACAGAGCAGTTGCCGTGGCGATCGTTGCCGGGCTGGTCGTTTCCGCCAGCGCGAACGCGCAGGAGATGCGGAACTTCGACAACTCCTGGTTTTGGGGAGCGAAGGCTGGAATCAACACGTTCTCCGCGCCGGGCCTCGGACGCACGTCGACGGCGAACCTCGGTATCGACTGGCTCATCACTCGTACGCGCGGCGGTCTCTACGTATCAGCGGACAATTCGATCTTTCAGAAGGACGTCGACGTGTTCGATCCGTCGTCCAACACATTCGAGCGCACCGTTCGGGTAAACGACATGCGGCGAATCAGCTTTGCGGCACTGGCATTTCCAAAGCATTTCGGCGGAATCACTCCCTACGCCGGTGTCGGCTACATGATCGCGGTTCTCGGCAGGGCGCGGGTATTCGTCGACACGGCGAACACCTTTCCGACCAACGCCTTCCTCGACCAGGTCGAATCGATGCGCAGCCGCGGAGCGATCCTGGGAATGGCCGGTGTGCAGATCCAGACAAAGCGCGCCGCGATCTTCGGGCAGGAGACGCTTCTTCCGAGCAATTCAGAGTTCCTTCTCAGCAGCGTGCTCTCGTTCTTTGAATTCGGGGTTCGGTACAACTTTGGAAGCTCCATCGATCGGGATTAGCAGCTTTCGGCGCACCTGACGATAAGAGCCGACGGCCCCGAAAGGGGCCGTTTTTTTTGTGCCTTCGGTGCGCCGCGCGATAAAGAACGCGAGCAGGATCTTTACGCCGAGACTTTCCCGCGGGATACGAACTTGTTCCCGCGAACTGTCCAGCGTAGTGGCCAGTCGGCCGAGCGGGTGATCCCAATTCTGGTGGTCGTGGCAACCAGGTGGTCGGGAATGGACTCGCCTTCCCGAATCACAAGCGGTTTTCGTTGCAATGGTTTCGCGCTCATTGCTCCGGTGATGCCGAGTGCCGTGCAAAGCTTTCCTGGACCACTCGTAAGATCGACAGCGTTGTTTACGTGGGGACGGCGTTTGTGCATCAGCGCGATTCCGTCGAGCGGCTCCAACGCTCGGACGAGCACCGCGCTGGGCAGGCCTTCGCCGCGCGTCACGGCGTTGAAGCACCAGTACATGCCGTAGATGAAGTAGACGTACGAAATCCCCGGCGGGCCGTAGAGCGGCTCGGTGCGGGCGGTGCGTCCGGCCGCAGCATGGCAGGCGAGATCGTGCTCGCCAAGATAAGCCTCGGTCTCAACGATTATTCCGCTAGCAACTCCGTCGGGAGTTTCGCATTCGAGAACAGTGCCGAGCATCGCACGCGCGACGATCTCGGTTTCGCGATCGTAAAAGCTGCGCGGGAGGATGCGGCCGCGACGAAAGTGCGACCGCGGTCTCGAGCCCAGAAGACTCGGAAGCGAGTCCGCTGCGCTCGAGACTTCATGCTTTCGCACGCTACTCGCTGCCTGCCGTCTTGCTGCGGCTCTTGCGAGCGCTTCGACGCGGGGACGATTTCTCTGCGTCGCCGGCGGTTGCGGACTTCCGGCTGCGACCGCCCTTGGAGCCTGCGCGGGCGCGCTTTTTCGCCGGCGTAGCCTGCTGCTCTTCGGGCTCTGAGAGGGCGTCCTCACCGATGAGGGGCAGAGCGCTGACGCTTTCCTCCTCCACGGGTTCGAACGCGACCGGCGCTGATGCGGGACGAGCCGTCTCGACCACACCAATCGAAAGAAGGTGGGGCGGGAGCGCACCGGCGCGTGCGCCAATGGGACCCCGTCCGCGACCACGAGAGGGGGGAGCGCTTCGCGCGCCCATTCCGGTCGGTGTGCTCGGGACGGCTGGAGCGGTCGGTTTCGTCGGCTCGGCGGCGGCAAGCTGCTCGGTCACCGGAGTGGCTGGCGCAGCCGGCGCGACTTCGTAGTCGGTGCCGCGACGGCGAAGATCGATGAGATCGGCGTCGTGCGCGTCCTGCAGAATTCGAAGGAAATTTCGCTCGCTCAAGCTCTCGCTGTCGCGACCGAGTAGCTCTCGCGCCGTAGCACGAACCTGGTTGGCGCGTGAAGGCCCGTCGGTTCCAACTGCGCGACGAACGAGGTTGAACGCGTCCTCGCGAGTGAGCCGGAGTCCACTCGAGCCGATCGCGTCACCATTCGTCGATGGAGCGGCGGCAGGCCGAGGAGATTCCGCGGCAGGAGTTGCCTCTGCTTCGACTCGGGCGTGCGGCTGCGATGGTGTGGGCCGTTGTCCGCGTCCATCGCGGTCGCGACCCCTTCCACCGCGTCTGCCTCGACGAGAGCGCTCGCCGCTCTCACCTTCGTCGTGCGCGTGAGCAGCCCGCGGGGCCGGCGGTTCAGCGACTGCTTCGGCGACGACAGGAGTGCCGCCCGCGCGAGGCGGGCCGACCTCGAATTGTCCGTTCTCGAGTTTGGTCAGCGTCAGCAATCCGCGGTGCGCGGCTTCCGAAACGAACCGCGAGAACTTCGACATGCCGAGATTCTTTTCGTCGAACGAATTGTCGATCTGCTGCATTACCTGCTTGAGACGATCGGCGCGCATCACGTCGCCATTTCGCTTCATCCGCGTTATTGCCTCTGTGACGAGATCCCACGGATCGTGCTTGACGACTTCTTCCTCGCCCGATTTCACGAGTCCAGCGAGGGCGTTGTAGCTGTAGTACTCGTCGCAATTCTGGACGAGGAGATCGCTGGAAGATTCGCGGATGCCGACGCCAATGACGTACTTGCCGTATTCCTTGAGCTTGATCACGAGGCTCGAGAAATCCGAATCGCCGGAGAGAAGAATGAAGGTGCCGATCTCAGGACGACTGAACACAAGCTCCATCGCATCGATCGCGAGCCTGATGTCTGTCGCGTTTTTCTTGGCGGAGCCGTATGCGGTCGCGAAGATCAAATCGATCGACGACTCAGTGAGTGGAACGACGTACTGCGGATAGCGTCGCCAGTCGGCATACGCGCGCTGTACGGCGACTTTTCCCTTGACGATATCGGATGAGAGGAGGTTTTTCAGCTCCGTCTGGAGGTCGGAGCGAACGCCGAGTGTGACGTTGTCGAAGTCGATGAGGAGGGCTGCGTTGGGCGCGTGGTGGGGAGTTGCGAGTGCTGCCGCGGTCATTGCCTGTGGCCCGCGATGTATCGGGGCGACATGGCGGTGCGCGCTATGAGCGGGCGCGGACCGGTGTGGTCGTGGTGTCATGAATTGTAGGGATTGCGATGTGCGGCTGCGTACCGGCGAACCTTTTCTGGGCGGGTGCACGCCATTTTTGTCCTGCGACGTTCGCCGCAGGCGGTGCGTCTTCAGGTCGATGCGAGCGCGTCAACCTGCGGTTGACCGGTCGCCGGATCCTCGAAGTCGCGCCGTACGGGTATAATTTATACCCGAATCCCCATGAATCAACTGCGATTCCGTACGCGCCTGGTACTGATCCTCTCGTTGTTCGCGATCGTGCCGGCGCTTTTGCTCACGCTATTGTGGAGCGGAACCGTGAGCACCGCGCTCCCATTCGTTACCGGTCGATCGGCGTGGGACAGCGTGGCAGCCAGCGGTGAGAAGGCGATTGCGGCTGCACGCCAGGCGCCGCTGACGCCAGCGGAGAAACGCGCGATCGACGTACACGAGCGCGAGCTCCGACTGTCGGTCGAGCAGGCACGACGCTACAGCTTTCTCGCCGCACGCACGGTGCGCGTCATTGCGATCGCTGGTGTGCTCGCCCTTCTCGTGCTGACGGGTGCGGCGTCGCGAGTCGCCGGACATTTGAGCAGGCAGTTGAGCAGGCCGCTCGACGAGCTGGTGAGATGGACCGAACTTATCGGGCACGGCGAGCCCCTCCCTCCGCCGCCAGAGCCAACCGTCGTCGTGGCGAACCACCGGAACGGCGGCGGCGACGACGCGACGACGATTCAAGTGACGACGAGCAGGGTTCGCGGAGCGCCCGAGTTCGAGACACTGCGACGGAGCATGCGCGAGATGGTGTCAGAGCTGGAGCAGGGCCGCCGCCAGGCAGTGGAAGCAGAAAGACTGCATACGTTCAGAGAGAGCGCGAGGAGGGTCGCGCACGAAATCAAGAATCCACTGACGCCGATCCGTTTCGCGCTGGCGAGATTGCGCGGACAGGCTCCGGCGGAGCTGCAGGAAGATGTCGAGGTCATTGCGATGGAGTCGGACAGGCTGGATCGCATGGCAAAAAGCTTCGCGGAGTTCGGGCGGCTGCCCGAAGGTCCAGCATCAGAAATCGACGTTGGAGAACTGGTGCGCTACACGGCGCGCAGCAGCGTGCCGCAAACCATTGCCCTCGATCTGCGTATAGACGAGAATCTCCCCAGAGTATTCGGTCACAATGGTGCGCTCGGCGGAGCGTTGAGTAATGTTCTACTGAACGCGGTCGATGCATCGCGCGAGGGTGGTCGCATCATCGTCACGGTGCGTGAAGTTTCGCTGACCGGACGCAGCGCGGTTCGCATCTCGGTAGCTGACACAGGCAAAGGCATCGCGCCGGATACGCTGGCGACTATCTGGGAGCCGTACGTCACCAACAAGCCGGGTGGAACCGGACTCGGCTTGGCGATCGCGCGACAGGCGGTCTGGGCTCACGATGGAACGGTGAACGCGACGAGCACGTTGGGAGAAGGAACGGAGATTCAACTCACTATACCTGCTAACGGCGCGAGCGCCGTGAAGGAGAGCTGACATGGGACCAGAAGTAGCCGTTCCGCTCGGAGCGTTTGCCACCGCGATCATCTGCGCGATTGGACTTCCGCTGGCGCGCGCGTATTCACGCAAGATGGAAGCGGACTCCAAGAACCCGCGGATTCCGAGCGAGGTTGCATCGAGGCTCGAGCGGATGGAACAGGCCATCGAGGCCGTGGCGATCGAGGTCGAGCGAATCTCTGAAGGACAACGCTTCACTACCAAGCTTCTCTCGGAGGGAAAGAGCGCGGGTGATTCGCGGCAGGCGGGGGCAACTGGCACGCCTGCGCGGGATCGCTCGACGTAGTGGCGACAATCCTGATCGCCGACGACGAGCCGAATATCCGGCGCATGGTCGGCGCGCTGCTCACAGGCGAAGGCTACGAGGTGTCGGAGATCCCAACCGGGGTCGACGCCGTCGCGCGCGTGAAGGACAGCGAGCCCGATGTCGCGCTGGTCGATCTCATGATGCCAGGTGATCTCGACGGCATGGGGACGCTCGCAAAGCTGCGCGACATCGCGCCCGACCTGCCGGTGATCATGATGAGCGGTCGGGCTGGTCTGGCTGACGCCGTCAAGGCCACGAAACTTGGCGCGTTCAACTTCATCGAGAAGCCGCTCACACCAGAGGGAGTTCTGCTAGCAGTGGCCTCGGCTCTCGAACTCCGCCAAACTCGTCGGGTCGCGAGAGCGTTGCGTGCCGAGCTGGGTTTTACAGGCGAGATGGTTGGTACGAGCGCGGCAATGGCGGCGGTAAGGCAGATGATCGCGCGCGTCGCGCCGACAGACGCCCGGGTGTTGATAACCGGCGAATCGGGCACCGGAAAAGAGCTGGTGGCAAGCGCGATTCACGATGCCAGCCCGCGTCGCGAGAAACCCTTCGTGCGCGTAAACTGCGCCGCGATTCCGCGTGATCTGGTGGAGAGTGAGATGTTCGGGCACGAGCGCGGCGCATTTACGGGCGCGACTCAAACGCGAATCGGGCGATTCGAGCTCGCGCATCGCGGCACTCTCTTTCTGGACGAAGTCGGCGACCTGGGTCCGGACGCGCAGGCGAAGCTGCTCCGCGCTATCGAAGCGAAGGAAATTCAGCGAGTCGGCGGGAATCGCGTCATTCGCGCCGATGTCCGAATTCTCGCGGCAACGAATCACGATCTGCAGCGTGCGGTGCGCTCTGGCTCGTTTCGGGAGGACCTTTACTTCAGGCTCAACGTCATCCCGCTCGCGATTCCCCCGCTCCGCGACCGCGGCGACGATATCAAGGAGCTGGTACTCCACTTCTCCGAGCAGTTTCTGCAGAGGACCGGTCAGGCGAAACCGAGCTGGCGGAGCGACGCTTTGCAGCTGCTCCGCGACTATCCGTGGCCGGGAAACGTGCGCGAGCTCGCCAACATCGTCGAGCGACTGGCGATACTGCATCCGGGCGCGCAGATAACCGGGCAGCAAGTCGAGGACGTGCTGATCGTCGACCACGAAGATGGGAGCGACACGGCCCCGACAACGCCGACGCAGCCGTTGCGCAAGGTTGCCACTTCGCCGACCCATTCGCGCGAGGCAGCTGTTTCGCTCGCGGAAAAGCTGGACGGCTTCGAGCGCACCGTGATAGCGCGAGCACTGGCGGAAGCGGGAGGCAACGTCGCCGACGCCGCCAGACGACTGCAGACAGACAGACCGAACCTGTATCGACGCATGAAGCGTCTCGGAATCAACGCGACGAAAGTGTAACGGCGAATGATGAGAAACCGACGAACGATTCGGGCGCTGTGCGCCCTGCTTGCCTGTTTCGTGCCCGCAGTCACGCGCGCGCAGGACACCGTTGCAACGGACACCACCGCGCAGCGCCTTGGACTTTGGGCGCGAACGAACAGGAGCAGCGGACTCACCCTCAGCTCCGGAAAAACCTACAACCGCGTCGAGGGTCTACCCGTCTACATCGGTCCTGTGTTTCGAGACAGCTCGGGAGCGGCCGCGTTCGATGCGTCGGTTTTCGGAATCATCCGCAGCGCCGACACCTTTCACTGGGATTCGAGGAATCTCGGGCACAACGTCACCGCGCAGATGCGAGTGGGTCGAGGACGCGGCTACGCTCTGGGCGTGTCGTCGTACGACATCGTCACTCCAGTGGAGACGTGGCAGCTTCCCGACCCCGACGCAGCGCTTGCCGCCTTCTTCGTGCGCCGCGATTTCCGCGACTACTTCAATCGTCACGGAGCGAAGGCAACGGCGAGTTTCAATATGAGCAAGCGCAGCAGTCTCTCAGTCGACTGGGCAGACGAGAGATGGGCTGGAGTCGACGCGCGAAACGTCTTCACGATCTTCAGAAACGGGACCGCGTGGCGCGTCAATCCGCTGGTCGATGCCGGGCGGTTTCACACGGCTGTCGCTCGCGCAAACGTCGACACGCGAAACAATGAGATCAACCCATCGACCGGTTGGCTAATCGTGGTCGAATACGAACACGGATGGGGGACGGTGGACGATGAGGGCCCGACGTCTCCGCTTGCGAGGCCCGCGCCGGTATCTCGACTCGCTTACGGCCGCGGGTTTCTCGACTTGCGCCGGTACAATCGATTGTCGCCGACCTCCTGGATCAACGGCAGGCTGGTGCTGGGCGGCTGGCTTCACGGCGACGAGCTGCCCTTGGAGCGTCGTTTTTCGGTCGGAGGAATCGGCTCGATTCCGGGATTCGACTTTCGGAAGTTTCAACCGGGCACCGTCGATGTGTCGCAGTGCAGTGACGGCGGCCAACCGCCGGCTGGGAATCCAGCGCAGTGCGAGCGCGTCGCACTCGCTCAGCTCGAGTTCCGGAACGAGCTCCATTCTTCGTTGTTCGATTTCCTGAACTCGCGTGCGATCAGACTGCGTGGAATCGGATTCACGGTGCAGCCTACCGCGGTCGCCTTCGTCGATGCCGGCAGGGGTTGGCTGGTGGGTCAGCCTTCGGGCACGCTTCAGTATTCGACTCACAGCTTCCCGCGATTTGGAACTTTCAGAACCGATGTCGGGCTCGGTCTGGATCTCGGAATCTTCGGAATCTACGGAGCGAAGGCTGTTTCGAGTCCGAAGGAGCCCGCCAATGTCTTTCTCCGCGTCCACCGGCGCTTCTAATGATTCGAGGCGACTCGAAGCGGGCATTGTTTCTCCGCGGACTCGCGATCCTCACGGCGAGCGCGACGGTCGCGGTGCCGGTCCAGGCGCAGAAAGTTCGATTGGATGTGGTGTCGCCGCCGGGCAACGCGTGGAGTGAGACTGCCCCGTCAATCTCGTCGTCGGGCCTGCTCGCCGACGCATCGATGCGCGACTTGTTGTCGAACGGATTTCCAGCGCGGCTGCATTACAGGCTGGAGCGTTGGGTGTCGGGCCGCTGGTTCGACGATCTCAAAGCCGCGTCCGAGTGGGACGTCGTGCTCAAGTACGACGTGCTCGGCAAGAAGTACCAGCTCGTTCGCGTCGTAGGCAACAATGTGGAGCTGTTGGGCGAATTCGCGACAGTCGACGACGCAGAGACTGCGACGGAAGCTCCTTACCGCCCGACTATCTCGCTGCCAAAGAAGGGACAGCGAGGATACTACAACCTTCTGCTGGATGTCGAGACGCTCTCATTGAGCGATCTCGACGAAGTTGAGCGATGGCTCCGAGGCGAGCTCAAGCCGGCGGTGAGCGGAAAGAAAAACCCCGGGACTGCCATCGGTCGCGGGGTGAGGACGCTCGTAGTGCGTCTCCTCGGAGGAGAGAAGCGGCACTACGAGGCCAAGACAGGAACGTTCCGGCCGTAGCGGGAAGCGGGAAGCGCCTGACCGAGGGCTCGGACCAACGGCATCGACGATTGCGGACTGATTGAGGATCAAGGGCGTGGACTACCGAGGACCCTCCGTCTCGCGTCCTACCCGCCGCCTAACGAGATCCAGCTACTATGTGCGCAGTCGGATGCGGGTGGCGCTGCTCCAGATCTTCGAGATGGTGGAGCGTCTCTTCGCCGTAGAACAACTTGATGTATTTCGCCTGGGTCGCGGTCAGGCGGCGTACTGCCCAGCTCAGATGCACGAAGTGCGGCTCGACCGGTGGGTGCATTGGGTGCATGCCGATCTCGCTCGGGAGATTGTTCGCTTTCTTCGTGTTGCACGGGCTGCAGGCGGTGACGACGTTCGTCCAGTCGTTTGCACCACCGCGCGAGAGCGGAATCAGGTGGTCGCGGGTGAGCGATTCGCGCGGCTTGAGCTCGATCTGCAGGCGTCCACAGTACTGACAACGGTAGCGATCGCGGGCAAACAGGAAGGTGTTCGTCACCTGTCGACGGAAACGCCGAGGAACATGGATGAAGCGCATGAGACGGATCACAGCCGGGCGCGGGAGCGTCAGCCTTTCGGAACGAACTACGCGATCAGAATCTGCTTCGACGATTTCCGCCTTTCCATCTATCACCAACCGCAGGGCGCGGCGAAGGGGAACCATCGTCAAAGGCTCGAATGAAGCATTCAGTGCCAGACAACCAACGATCAAGCACTCCTCCCGGGACTAACCCAACAAAATATACACCTGATTTACTACATCTAATGCGACGACGCCGAGGGTAGGCGGTAACAGTAATACCCCGGAAAACGCAGCTTTGCCCAGTCGTCGGAAAGAAGCGCCAATTCGCTGCTACGCTGGCGAAGCTGAGACGCCTCCGACGCGCTCTCTCGGGGCCGCTCCACGCGACGCGGCGGCCTCTTTTCTCACCGGCACGGGCGTCAGCCAGCCGAAGCGATCTTCGAGCGCACCGCTCGCGATCCCCATGTACTCGCGCTGGATTTCAAGCGTCAACGGGCCGGGCTTTCCGGCACCAACCGGTATTCTGTCGACCGAGCGGATCGGAGTAATCTCCGCAGCGGTTCCGGTAAAGAAAACCTCGTCGGCGATGTAGAGCATCTCGCGCGGAATCGCCTGCTCGACCACTTCGACGTCCATGTCCTTGGCGATTCGAATCACCGAGTCGCGTGTAATCCCGTTCAGGATTCCGGCGCTGATCGTGGACGTAAACAGCTTTCCGTCGCGCACCAGGAAGAGATTTTCGCCGCTTCCCTCCGATACCAAGCCGAACGAGTCGAGCATGATGCCTTCGACATAATTGTCGACGCGCGCCTGCATCTTCGACAACTGGCCGTTCAGATAATTTCCCCCGGCCTTGGCCATCATCGGCAAGGTGTCAGGCGCGGGACGTCTCCAGCTCGAGACGCAGACATCGGCTCCATTCTTGAGCGCGTCAGCGCCGAGGTACGTGCCCCACACCCAGGGAATGATGAAGACCTCGAGCGGAGTGTCGCCGGGCAGTACGCCCATCTGCTCGCCAGTTCGGATTGCCACCGGGCGCAGGTAGCAGTGCGGCAACCCGTTTTCGGCAACCGTATCGACCGCCGCGCGTGAAAGGTCGTCGATCGAGTACTTGAGCGGCATCCGATAGATGCGACACGAGTCCGCGAAGCGGCGCATGTGGGCATCGAGCCTGAAAACAGCGGGACCGCGCGGAGTCTCGTAACACCGAATTCCCTCGAACACACTGGAGCCGTAGTGGACGACGTGGCTCATGACGTGGATCGTCGCGTCTTCCCAATCCACGAACTTCCCATCGCGCCAAATACGGTGGTGGTTATCTACTGCGGGCATTGAGCAGGCTTCCCACTGTGAGGGTTTGCTGAAGATATCAAGCGAGCACGCGTGAAGCGAGTGCAGCCCCGGTTTTCCGCACCCGTTCCGCCAGCGATTGGTCCCACGCACGGGCGCGTCCGTTTTCCACGAGCACCTTACCGCGAACCGCAACCAATCGCGCTGAGCGGCCCGGGAGAGCGAAGATGGCCGCGGAATAGGGGTCGCCGAGCGGAGTGGTGCGAGCGATATCGACACTGAAAGCGGCGAGGTCTGCGTCCTTCCCTACCTCGAGCGATCCCGCGCGCGAATCGATACCGAGAGCTCGTGCGCCACCGATGGTAGCGAGCTCGAGGGCCTCGTGCGCTCCAAAAGCATCGTGACGCTGCGTCGCGGCGCGATGGATCAGAACCGCGAGACGAGCTTCGTCCAGAATGTCCATGCGATTGTTGCTGGCAACCGAGTCCGAGCCCATCCCGACGCGAATCCCCGCCGCAATCATCGGCAGAAGAGGTGCAATGCCGTGACCAAACTTTGCATTCGACGCCGGGCAGTGTGCGACGGCACATCGATGACGGGCCATGATGTCGATATCCGTCGAATCAACGCGAACACAGTGAATCAAGAGCGGGCCGCGCTCGAGCACGCCGTGTTTGTCGAGGAGCTGTATTGGAGAACGCGCTCGCGACGCCACCGCGATACCACGCTTGCGCCAGCGATCGGCGAAGTCTCCCTGCCCCCGCACCACTATGTCCATCTCCGGGCCGCTCTCGGCGATGTGCGCTGCGATGGGAAGATCTTCGGAGCTGGCGAATCTCGCGGCGGCGGCGTAAAGCTGGTCCGACACGGTGTAAGGTGCGTGAGGAGATACGCCAAGAGTGACGAGATCCGTTTCGCACTTGCGGAGCGCGTCGACGCGGGTCTCCAGCTCTTTCATCGCCGCGGCGCAGTGCGCTGGATCCGGGCCAAAGACTTCCTGATACATGATGCCGCGGACGCCGAGCTCGCTGAACGCTGTGATGACTACTCCGCTCGAGCAGGTGTCCGCGAAAGTCGTGATGCCGGCCTCCAGCCCTTCCAGGATGCCGAGTCGAGCGGAGTCGAGCAGCATCTGCTCGTCCATTGTCTCGTTACGACTCTGCCGCAGCTTGTCGATCCAGCTCGCGAAGCTGCAGTCCTCGAGGAAACCGCGCATCGCAGTGAGCTCGAGGTGCGTGTGGACATTGACGAGACCGGGGAGAAGAATCGATTCGCCGAGCTCGTAATCGTCACCGGCGGGAGCGTTCGCGCGAGGTCCAACGTACGTGATGACTCCATCGCGCTCGACGACGGTTGCGTTCTCGATCGGCGGCTGGGTGATTGGCAGCACCCAACGCGCGTGGTAGCGCATCAGCGCGGCTTTTTCGCCGGCGGCGGGCGCGACGGGCTGGTGTCAGACCTCTGGCGCGTGGTATCCCGAATGACGTTCGCGCGACTCGAGTCGCGACGGCTCATGCTGCGGAGAATCGAGTCTCGTCTCGCGCTGTCCCGGCGAATCGAGCTGCGTCGACTCGTGTCGAACACCGTCGGCACTCTGCGCGTGGTATCGAAGACTGTAGGCCTGCGCTGCGGATTTCCGGGAACGGGTTGGTAACCAGGCGGCGGCTGCGGCGGCGTCACGGTGATCGGCGTCTGTGCGCCGTTCGGCGGTGGCGTATATGGAATCGTGCTGAAAGTGTCGCCGGGTATGTAACCAGGATTCGCGTAAGGGCCGTGCTTGTCGCACTCGCGTGTCGGTTCAGTGCCGGAGATGTAGAACTCGGTTGTGACGAGATTGCGCGGGCAATACGGGGTTGCGAGCAATCCACTGCTGACGTCGATCTCGCGGGTGACGATTGACATCGGGCGCGGCCAATCCGGCGGTGCGGGCTTCCGCCTATATACCTCCGTCATGAACGCCGTCCACGCCGGCGCCGCGAGCACGCCACCCTGCGCATTCTCTTTGATCTTCTGGGGACGGTCGAATCCCATCCACGCACCAGCGACGAGATCGGCGGTGTAGCCGATGAACCAGACGTTGGTGCCGTCATTCGTCGTTCCGGTCTTGCCGCCCGCGGGATAGTGAAATCCAGCGCCCCACACTGCACTGGCCGCCGTTCCGCGCCGCACGACGTCCTTCATCATGTCGACCATGATCCACGCTTCTTCCGGCGACAGTACCTGAGTGCGCGTCGGAGTCGGTTGCCAAAGGATCTCGCCCTTCTGATTCTCAACTCTGATGATCGCGTTCGGCGTGGCGCGCACGCCGAGGTTTGAGAACACCGAATAGGCGGAGATCATCTCAATGGGATAGACGCTGGCGGCGCCGATGTGGATCGATGGATATGGTGGAATTGGACTGGTGATGCCGAAGTTCCGGGCTTCGTTTATTACGGTTTGCTCACCGAGCTCCATGCCGAGTCGGATGGTGGAGACGTTGCGCGACTCATAGAGTGATTGGCGCATCGGAATCTCGCCAAGGAATTTGAGATCGTAGTTCTGCGGAGCCCATTCGGGTTGGCCCGGTACCTCGAGCACGAGCGGGCTATCGTTGACGATGTACGAAGGTGGCCTTCCGTTCTGGACGGCAGCGGCGTACACGATCGGCTTGAACGCCGATCCGGGCTGACGAAGTGCCTGCACAGATCGATTGAACTTCGAGTCGTCGAAATCGCGACCGCCAATCATCGCGCGCACCGCACCGCTGCGCGGGTCGAGAGCCAGAAAGGCTGTCTGGAGATACGGCGATGTTCCGGTGCCTTCATCGCCTTCACGATGCGCGAGGTAATGCTCGAAAGTCTCATGGGGGTACGGGCCGTATCGACCCGCTTCGATTACGCGCGCCTGCCTTTCCATCGCGCGTTCGGCGGCACCCTGCTCATCGAGATCGAGCGTCGTATAAACTTTGAGACCCTGCTCGTAGAGCTGTTTCCCGAACTGGGCATCGAGCTGTTCCCTCACCCACTCGACGAAGTAAGGCGCGGTTTCACCGGTCACCGTTTTATTGGCGAGCTGGAGCGGGTACGCGCGTGCTCTGCTCGCGTCGGCCTCGCTGATTTTTCCCTGCTGGCGCATCAGCTCGATGACCGTGTTGCGGCGCTGGATCGCGCGCTCAGGGTAGCGGACGGGATTGTACCTCGCCGGCGCTTTCGGCAATGCGGCAAGAGTCGCGGCTTCGGCGAGGTTCAGATCGCGCACTGATTTCCCGAAGTAGCGCTGCGACGCTGTTTCGACACCGTAAGCGCCGTGGCCGAGGTCGATCTGGTTGAGATAGAGCTCGAGGATTTTTTTCTTGTCGTACTTGGCTTCGATCGCGCGGGCGACTTTCGCTTCCTTGACTTTCCGGATGATGCTTTTCTCACGCGAGATCTTTTCGGGGAAGACGTTGCGTGCGAGCTGCATGGTTATCGTGGAAAACCCCTGCGAGTAACCATGGATGGGTGAGCGCAGGATGACGCTGGCTGCGCGGTGCCAGTCAATTCCGGAGTGCTGGTAGAACCGCTTGTCTTCGGTGCTGATGAAGGCGTCCTGCACGATCTTCGGGATCTCGTCGATTTTGACGAGAGTCCGCCGCTCCAGCCCCAGCTCTGCGATGAATCGCCCATCGATCGCATAGAGCTTAGAAGTCTGGTGGGGCGTGTACTCACTTAGTACTTCGATCGATGGACACTGGTTTCCGCGGCAGATCAGCGCCCAGATGCCGTACAACGATCCAACGCCAACAGCAACGAGAAAGGTGACCGTAAGAAGCACCGCTCTGATGAGAGTAGGGTGTCGCTTGCGGAATGGGATCTTGCTGTCGATAACAGAGGGGGAAGAGGCCATGCGGAGAGAAAAAAGATAACTGTGATACACCAAAGGTGACACCGTGGCCGGGCGTCCCTATCTTCTTCGCATGAGTGCGAAGTTTTCCCTGCTGGAAGAGCTTTCGTGGCGCGGAATGGTCTATCAACACACGGACGGATTGCGGGACGCACTCGCAACGAAGTCCGTGAGCGCGTACGCGGGTTTCGACCCGACGGCATCGAGTCTTCACGTGGGGCATCTCGTACCAGTGATGGGACTTGCGCATCTCCAGCGCTCCGGGCACAGACCGATTGCGCTGGTCGGCGGCGGAACGGGCATGATTGGCGACCCGAGCGGAAAGACTGCGGAGCGCCAATTGCTGTCGGCGGAAGAAATCGAGAGCAACGCCGGTTCGATTGGTAAGCAACTCGAGCGCTTTCTCGATTTCAGCGGTGCGCGAGGCGCTCTCATGCGCGACAATGCCGCGTGGCTGCGTCCACTCAAGGCGGTCGATTTCATGCGCGATGTTGGAAAGCACTTCACCGTCAACTACATGCTTGCCAAGGATTCCGTGCAGTCGCGTATCGAGGGTGGAATATCCTTCACGGAATTTTCCTACATGCTGCTCCAGGCTTACGATTTTCTGGAGTTGAATCGACGGGAGGGCGTGACGCTGCAAATCGGCGGCAGCGATCAATGGGGAAACATCACCGCAGGACTGGAGCTGATTCGCCGGGTGACGGGAGAGACAGCGCACGCCCTGACGATGCCGCTGGTGACGACAGCGAGCGGATCGAAATTCGGCAAGACCGAAGCGGGAGCGGTGTGGCTCGATTCCGCGCGCACATCTCCGTACAAGTTTTATCAGTACTGGATTAACGTCGACGACCGCGACGTTGGGAAATATCTGCGATTGTTCACGCTCATGCCGCGACAGGAGATCGAGGCACTGGAGGGATTAGTCGAAACAGCGCCGGAGAAGCGCGAGGCGCAACAGGCACTTGCGCGCGATCTCACCGGCAGGGTACACGGCGATGACGCGGCGAGAGTGGCGGAGGAAGTTTCGCGCGTCTTGTTCGGAAAAGCGGATCCAGCGACGCTGTCCGAGGCTGTGCTGCGCGCGCTCAGCGAGGAGGTGCCGTTCACCGAATCTGGCACGGCTCCAGGACTGTCCGACGCTCTGGTGGGGTTGAAGCTCGTCGCGTCGAAGAGCGCGGCGCGTCGGTTGATCGAACAGGGAGGGATTTACGTCAATGGGCACCGCGCCACCGCAGACACCGACCTTGCCTCGACGACGCCTTTGATAGGGGGGTACCGACTGCTCCGAAAAGGGGCGAAGGAGTATGGGCTCGTACGGTCGAAAGCGGGAGGCGCTTGAGGACCGAGGGCTCGGACTAACGCCATCGA
>DASQPS010000013.1:0-3989 GCA_035643845.1 Gemmatimonadaceae bacterium
CGAAACTGAGATGCCGGCGTTGATGGCGGACGGATGCCGGCGTTGAAGAGATCGGTCTCGAGGAAGATCTGTCCGTCAGTGATCGAGATGACGTTGGTCGGGATGTACGCCGATACGTCACCGGCCTGGGTCTCGATGATCGGGAGCGCGGTGAGCGATCCGCCAGGCTTCCTGATGTTCGTGCCATCGACGACGGATGCGTCTTCGCTCAACTTCGCCGCTCTCTCGAGCAGACGCGAGTGCAGGTAGAAGACGTCGCCTGGAAATGCCTCGCGCCCCGGCGGTCTACGCAAGACAAGGGACAGCTGCCGATACGCGGCGGCTTGTTTGGACAGATCGTCGTACACACAGAGGGTCGGAAGTCCTTCGTTGTACATGAAGTACTCCGCCATCGCGCACCCGGAATAAGGCGCGATGTACTGCATCGGTGCCGGATCAGAGGCGCCCGCAACGACTACAATCGTGAACTCCATAGCACCGGCCTGGCGTAGCTTTTCGACGACGGATGCGACTGTCGAATTCTTCTGGCCGATCGCGACGTAAACGCAGATGACGCCCGTGCCCTTCTGGTTTATGATGGTGTCGATCGCGATCGCGGTCTTGCCGGTTCCGCGATCGCCGATGATCAGCTCGCGCTGGCCGCGACCAATAGGAATCATGGAATCGATCGCCTTGATGCCGGTCTGGAGTGGCTCCTTCACCGGCTGTCGGACGATAATGCCAGGCGCCTCGGACTCGACCTTTCGGGTGTGCCTGGCGTTGATGGGACCGCGATCATCGAGCGGCCGCCCGAGCGGATCTACCACTCGTCCCACCAGCTCGTGTCCAACCGGTACCTCCAGGACTCGGCCAGTTCGCCGGACCTCGTCCCCCTCCTTTAGCTGGAGATAGTCGCCGAGTACTACCGATCCGATGTTGTCTTCTTCGAGGTTCAGGGCGAGGGCGGTGATCTTTTCGCCGGTCTCGGAAGACGTGACTTCGAGCATCTCACCCGCCATAGCTTTGCTCAGCCCGTAGATGCGAGCGATTCCGTCTTTGACTTCGAGGACCGTCCCAACCTCTTCGACGTCGAGCTCGTGGAGGTCGGCCGCCTCGATCTCGCGGAGGAGTATGTCCTTGATCTCGCCTGGGCGAAGAATGGATTCAGTGGCCATGGTTCGGTATGCTCAGGTGGCTCGGGCAAGGCGGGACCCGCATGGGGCGTTCCGCTGGGATTTTTAGCTTGTGAAATTTATCACAAGCTCCTTTCGCGAGCAATAATAATCGGTCTCAGGCCCGACTTCTTGTCCTTCCTTGCGCGAACCGGTCGATCAGGTCCGTCGTCCTTAGCCGGGCCAGAGACGCCGGCCTGGTGCCAAAGATTCTTTGCGCGGTAACAGCCAGGTGAGATGACGATGCAAAGTCGAGGATCCGGGCGATGTCACGAATGTCGTGTCCTGGATTCTTCGCCAGCTCCGACGCGGCAATCAGACGAACGAGATCTATCACCCGCTTGAGATTGGGTGCGCCCGGGCGCGCGAAGTTTCTGCTGAGATGCTCCCGACTAAGGCCGACGCTCTTCGCCAGATCTCTCGTCGTAACCGGGTGCCCGGAGTGCGCGATTATGGCATCCCACGCTGCTCGCTGTAGCGTGGTCGTCAGGCCAAGGGTGTGAGGAGGTTCGCCGAGCGCCTCGCGAAAACGCGTCGAGAAGGCATGCGGCAGAACGAGGTCGCGGGCGACGTTGTCGTCAATCCCATCGACAATGACGTCCACGAATCCCAGTGAAGCGCATCTGGCGACTGAAGGAGTGTCGGAGGGGCGGAGCGGGAGTATCCCAAAAAAGGGCGCGCTCGGGAATTCGGCAGCGAAGGCGGCGGACTTCCACGTGTTATCGTCTGGAGCGCCGAGATCGATGAGCGCAGCATCCACGAGCACGCGACGGAAGACAGATTCGAGCTCCTCCGAAGACCTCGTGGAAATGATCTTCCAGCGGCGGCGCGGAAAAGCGGAGCGCACGAGGTTTCGCGCGCGATCCCGCTCCAGGTGCACAACGAGGGTTGGCAGGGTGGAGGTCTCGTGTGTGCCTGTCATCGCTACACGCCCGCTTCGACGAGGTCCAGATCCGGCTTGCCCTCTATGAACTGTCGCACAACCGGATCGTGGGTGTGCTGTATTTCGTCGACCGTGCCTACCTGCCGGACTTTCCCTTCATAGAGCATCGCGATGCGCGAGCCGACGGTGTAGGCACTCCTCATGTCATGCGTGATCACGATGCTCGTGACGCCCAGCTTCTCGCGCATGCGGATCATGAGCTGATCGATGATGGCGCTCGTCACCGGATCTAGACCGGTGGTCGGCTCGTCGTACAGCATGTACTTGGGCTGCCGGGCGATTGCGCGTGCGATGCCGACGCGTTTCCGCATTCCTCCCGATAACTCTGCGGGAAATTTCGATTCGACACCGGGGAGATCCACCAGCTCGAGCGCCTCGCCGACCCTCTGCAGAATCTCTCGCTCGGTGTGGCCCCCTTCTTTTCGCAGCCCCATCGCGACGTTCTCACAGATGTTGAGCGAGTCGAACAGCGCGGCGAACTGGAAGACGTACCCAATGTGCGAGCGCAGTGCGTAAAGCTGATCGCGCGTCAGCTTCGGCACCTCCTGCCCGTCGACGAAAACGGTGCCGCTATCCGGTTCGAGCAGCCCGACGATGTGCTTGATCGCGACTGATTTACCGGTGCCCGAGTAGCCAATGATGACCATCGTCTCTCCCTCATTGACGTCGAGGGTGAATCCCTCCAGCACTTTCTTCGAGCCAAAGGATTTGTGGACGTCGATGAGCTTGATCACAAAGGTGAAACTAAGGCAACTGCAGAAAAGGGCCAGTTAGAGGCAACTGCACCAAACAAAAAAGGGACGAGCACCGCTCGTCCCTTCATTTGCTCTTAAAAAGCTCTACGCCGCGAAGCTTCCGAGCGCTCGTCCGACATCGCCCTCGCGCAGCCGCTTCAACGCGCGGTCTCGAAGCTGACGCACCCGCTCACGGGTGACGCCGAGCAGCGAGCCGATCTCTTCGAGGGTGTGCTCGCGCCCGCCCTCGAGCCCGAAGTACAGACGCAGAACCTTTGCATCCCGCGGCGGAAGCGTCGACAAGGCCGTCTCGATCTCGTCGTTGAGGAAGCGGTTCATCGCCTCTTCCTCCGTGTCGGGCATCTCGTCAGCGACGAAGCGCTCGATCAGCGAGCGGTCGCCTTCTGGATCCATCGGCGCATCGAGACGCACGTCACCCGTGTTGAGGGCGGCGAGCGACTGAACGACGTCAACCGAAAGTCCGGTGAGCTGAGACAACTCTTCCGGCGTCGGCTCGCGGCGCATCTTTTGGCGCAGGATCTCGGACGCCTTGATGATGCGAGAAAGATCTGCGGTGCGGTTGAGTGGAACGCGCACCGTACGACCCTGGCGCGCCAGCGACGAGAGAATCGCCTGGCGAATCCACCACACGGCGTACGAAATGAACTTGACGCCCTGATCGGGATCGAACTTACGTGCAGCCGTAAGCAGTCCGACGTTGCCCTCGCCGATCAAATCGATGAGAGGCATGCCGCGGTTCTGGTATTTCTTTGCGACGGAGATCACGAAGCGCAGATTGCGCTGCACGAGCTCCTGGAGCGCATCGGGATCGCCGGCGCGAATCCGACGGGCAACCTCGATTTCCTCAGTCCCTTTGAGCAGCGGATAAGTGCTGACCTCATAAAGGTACTGATCGAGTATGTCCCTCTCGGGCTCGTTCGGAGCGATCCCGGCGACAGCCGTCTTGCGGCGACGCTTTACTTCAGCCATTGGTGCACACCTCTTGGTGCTACTGCGTGAAAGCCTATGCGAATGCAGCCTTTTTCTGGCCAGCAATGCGAGCGAATGAGTGTTGTTTCGACGACCTGGAAGCGCGAAATCATACGCGCTGTCGGGTAATCAAAATTGTTGTCGTCGAAGCGCTGCAAGATACCGGCCGTT
>DASQPS010000014.1:0-3984 GCA_035643845.1 Gemmatimonadaceae bacterium
TATTTTCGCCCGATCTCGAGCGCATCCGGACGGATGTCGAGGGAGCCGAGATCGAGGCGGAGCTGCAGGCGCTGAACGATGCTCTTCTGGCGGATCGCCGCAGCGGAGGGAAGTCGAGGTTCTTTACATGACTTTCGTTTGCGCCTCGGACTACTGCAACTGAATGGGTGGCAGGCTAATAGGCTCAACTGCACAGAACGGTTGGGAGGCGGGAATCGCTTAGACGGAAGTGGCGAGTTCACGACGTCGAGACGCGTCTCCATGGCGCGACCAAAAAAAAACCGCCCGATCTCTTGGGCGGTTTCTCGGGTGGGCCTACTCTCCTGCGGCGCGCCGCCTCTTCGTTCGCTTCGGAGCTGAGGACTTCTTGCGTCCGATTGGAACGACGTTCATCTCCGCAGCGCGTTCGATGTCCGTCTCTGGCGGAGCAACCTGCCGCGGCTGTTTGTAGACGAACCGTTTTCCCTCGTAATTCCGGAAGACGACTTCGTCGTCGGTAATCTGTTCCAGATATTCAGGAAGGAGGGGCACTTTGCCGCCGCCTCCCGGGGAGTCGATTACGAAGTGAGGAACTGCAAGTCCGGACGTCCAGCCGCGAAGCGCCTGGATGATCTCCAGGCCTTTCTGGACCGTGGTCCGAAAGTGCTCTCCGCCTGCTACCTGGTCCGCCATATATAAATAGTAGGGACGCACACGTGCCTTGAGCAGCTCGTGCATCAACTTCATCATCACCTTGGGGTCGTCATTCACGCCTTTGAGGAGCACGGTCTGGCAGCCCAGAGAGACGCCGGCCCTCGACAGGCGATCGAGCGCAGCGACGGCCGCGGGCGTGAGCTCGCTCGGATGGTTGAAGTGGGTGTTCATGAAGATCGGGTGGTACTTCTGCACCATGTCGCAGAACTCCGGAGTGATGCGCTCAGGAAGATGCGAAGTGATACGGCTTCCCAATCGGATAATTTCGATATGCGGAATCGCGCGCAGCTGCTGGAACATGTACTCCAGTCTCCGATCGCTCAGCATCATCGGGTCCCCGCCGCTCATGGTGACGTCGCGAATCTCGGTATGTTCGCGCAGATACTGGAACGCGGAGTCGAACTGGTTGAGCGGAATCTTCTCGGGATCGCCGACCTTCCGTCTGCGCGTGCAGAATCTGCAGTAGCTCGCGCAAACCGGACTGACCAGGAACAATGCCCGATCAGGATAACGGTGCGTTATGTTCGGCACCGGCGAGTCTCCATCCTCGTCGAGGGAGTCGATCACTCCGTCCACGACCTCGAGCTCCTCGACGGTCGGCACGTACTGCTGCCACATGGGATCGCCCACTTCCTTGATCTGCTCGAGCGCGGCTGGCGTTATCCGCATCTGAAAATTATCAAAGGCCGGCTGGAGGGCTTCGACGTCAATTACGTCATGCCCGAATTTGTCAGCCAGCTTCTCGAGTGTCGCGATGCTTTGATCCTTAATGATCTGCTGCCAATCGCTCATGCGTGCACCACTCCGGCCCCGTCAAGGGCGTTGTTGATGATCAAAAGCTTCAGCCAAGTCCCGACAGCCGGAGCGTGTGTGCCCAGCGGTCGGCGTAATTCTCGCCGCGTTTTGCGAGAGCGTGGTCGCAGATCCGGCGAATGAGCTGCGAGTATCCAATAGTTGCCACTCCGGCCATGCGTGCGAGTCCGGCGGTTGGCGAAATGTCCGGGTTCGCATTTACCTCGAGAAGCCAGGGCCGACCGGATTGATCGATCCTGAAATCGCACCGCCCGTATCCTTCTCCACCGACGACGTTCCAGGCCGCACGGGCGATTACCGAGAGCTCGTTGGCGAGGTCCTCGGATAAATCCGCAGGGCAGTTCGGAGTTGCACCGAGATCCTCGTCGCTGCCCGTCTCCCACTTGGAACGATATGAGACGATATGCCACATCCCGTGTGGCATTTTTCCAAAGTCGATCTCGGCAATGGGAAGCACTTCGTCGCCTACTATCCCGACGTTCACTTCGCGTCCGTCGATGAAGCGTTGAACGAGAACCTCGTCCCAGCCTTCGAGCATCGCACTTATTCTGGCGTTGAGAGCGCGCATGCTCCGTACTACCGACCGCTGCTCGATTCCAACCGAGGCGTCCTCTGCGACCGGTTTGCAAATGGCTGGAAATCCCACGCTCGTCACGTCGTCCCCGCGGCGGATGTGAGCCCAGCGCGGAACGGGCAGTCCAGTTCGATCGAGAACCGCGTTGACGAGGTTCTTTCTCAGCGTGAGCGCGGTCGTCCAGCTCGAGCTGCCGGTAAAAGGAACCCCGATAAGCTCCAAGACGGATATTACCATCGACTCGTAAACCGCCTCGCCGTCGATTCCTTCGCAAAGATTGAAAACGAGATCGAATTTTCCTTTACGCACTCGCTCGATCCAGCGCCCATCGTTGCTTACAGGAACGCGCACGACCTCGGTTGCCCAGTCCAGCAAGGCACTTTCCACGGCCTCGATGGAATCGAGGAGCTGCACCTCCGGCGCTTTTCCCAGGGCTGAGAGCCCATCGAACAGCAACGCGATTTTCATGGCGCGGTTCTCCTTGTTGCTACGTTCAGCTCTAGGCGACGAGCGCGGGCTCGCCACGAGCAGCGCTCGATGGCACCCCGCGCCCCAACATCACGCCCTGCCGAGCGGCGGCGTATCTCAAACAAGCTTGAATCAGTTCGTCGTATCCAATGCCCGCGGCACGTGCTGCTTTCGGCAGGCACGAGTTGTCAGCCGGATCGGGGAGAATTCCCGGAAGCGGGTTCACCTCGAGGATGTTGGGCGCTCCAGCCGCATCGAGACGGACATCAATCCGCGCCCAGTCTCGGCAGCCAAGCACGCGAAACGCATCGAGGGTGACTCGCTCAATGGACGCCCGAAGCTTTCTCGTGATACGCGCCGGACACTGGAAAATGTCGAGCGGATTCTCCGGGCGATCCCAGACGAACTTCGCATCGAAGCTATAAATCGGCAGCGCGCCCTTGGGGAGCGTCTGGAAATTCATTCCAACGATCGGCAGAACGCTTGCGTCTTCGCCGTTACCGAGCACCGCGCAGGTGAACTCGTCGCCGGGAAGAAACTCCTCGACGAGTACCGGCTGTTCGTAGTTCTCGAGAAGAAAGCGCGTCTGCTTGGCGAGACTGGCGCGGTCGACGCACAGATTGGCATCGGTGATTCCTTTCGACGACCCTTCGTGCAGCGGCTTGACGAAAAGCGGGAAGCGGAGATCGTGTGTCCGCGCCTCGATTTCATCGTAAATCGTGACAACCGAGAATCGAGGTGTCGGGATTCCATGAAAAGCGAGCGTCTCTTTCGTTCTGGCTTTATCGAGGCAGAGCGAGAGAGTGAACGGATCGCTTCCGGAGTAAGGGATGCCGTAAAACTCACAGATGGCCGGGATGTGCGCTTCACGGTTTACGCCTCGAAGTCCCTCGGCGATGTTGAAGACGATGTCTGGTTTTGTCTGGCGGAGCCGCTCCGGAAAATCCTCGGTAGCTTCGAGGCGGACGACTTTTCCGAGCTGTGAAAGAGCGGATTCTACGGCGGTGATCGTCGCTGGACCATCCCACTCGGCGAACTGGTCGCGGGCGATTAGCTGCGCGACGGAGAGGCTGGAGATTCTACTTGGAGGCTCTTCATCGGGACGTGAAAGCTCCCCGTCTTCCTGACGGCCGCCCGAAGAAAGCGGGCTGGCGAGCTCTGACGGCTCGGGTTTCTGATTGTAGGCGAGTCCGATAAGAGTCATCGACACCCTACGAGAACTCACGCGATCGAATCATGCTCACGAGTATATAAACGGCAACGATGTGGCGCAATAATTATTCCGCGCTTCGGAAAAAAATTTTTCTGACGAAAAAAAATTTTGGAAAATTTTTCAGACTTTGTGGTAGACGATCCTTGCGGCCTCACGTCGATCGTCTGCCTGGTAGATCTCGAAGTCGGAAAAAAATGCCGGGCTCTCTCCGGAAAGAAGCTTG
>DASQPS010000015.1:0-2906 GCA_035643845.1 Gemmatimonadaceae bacterium
GCCGGCGATCCCTGCATCCCGCTCCTCGGCCAGCTCGCCCCACGGATTTGTGCTCGTGTAATCGAGCGATCCCGAATAGAACGCATTCGGCGCAACCGACCGATAGACGTGATAGTGGCCGAGCGCGACGTAATCCCACCGTTCGGCGCCAAGCTCTTCGCGCGAAATCTCCAGTGTCGATCTCTCGAGCTCGCGCCCATACTTTGGAGGTACGCCTTCGATTTCGCCGTGCAGAAGCAGGATGTTGTATTTCGCAGTGGGATCGGGCTCGAGCGCCGGCATTTTCCCCTGCAGATCCGGCACCGCCAGAATCACGAGATCGCGCTCGGGGACGGAGATCCGCTCCGGATTTCCGTCAACGACGTGGATGCCCAACGGCTTGAACAAGCGTAGAATGCAGCCCGTCTCCGCCGTGCGTGGAGTGTCGTGATTGCCCGCGACCATGACCACCGTCGTCTCGGGCAGCATTTGCATCAACCGCGAGAACTGAAGAAACGCGTGAAGGATCGCGGGGTTCGTCGGTCGCACGGTGTGGAATACGTCGCCCGCAATAAGAACCAGATCGGGGCGCAGCTCGATGACGACATCGATCACGCGACGCAACGACATCGCGACGTCCCACTCGCGCTGATTGATGCCGGTTGGCGTCTGTCGCTGATATTGTCGAAAGCCGAGGTGTATGTCGGCGAGGTGGACCAGTCTCATCTTGCGCGCATTGCCCTTATCCACTGGGTGATTTTCGTCAGCACGTGTATCGGCGCCCGCTCCGGCTCGCCATCGCTTCCCTGCGCCGACACGATCGTCGAACGTACGATGATGGTGCTCTTTGAGTCAGTTATCCAGCCAAGACGCCGGTCGATCTGGATCGTCCCGGAAAGCTGGCCCGATGTTCCGTAGCCAGGCCCTGCTGGAGGGGAGCCGGGAGTGTTTATCCGGGCGATAGTTCCGCGCAAGGAGATAAAGGCGACGTCGCCGTTTCTGCTCAGCGAGTCGAGCCGGAAGGTCGCGCGCACCGAGCCCTCCGCACCCGGTTCGCTGCTGAGTGGAATCTGCATTTCGCGCGTCCATTTTTCGCCAATCGTAATGGCCGCGCGATTGAGCACGGCGGGCATCTCACCGAAGAGATTCCTGAGCTCGCTGTTTGGATCACCGTCGTCGACCATCTCCATCGCGCCGTCGGTAGACACGCGGATCCAGACGGGCTTCGCCTGCATTGCGCGTCGCCTTAGATCGGCGAGCGACCCCGCAGATGCAGGACTCATGGCGACGGAATCGGTGATCGTCTGCATCAGGGTTCCGGAAGGAGTCCATCGCTGCGCAATCGCTCGAGTAAATACTTCGATCGACGTCATCATCGACGTCGTGTCCCGCCGGTTGTTGCTCTGCGTTCCCCGCATCTCCACGCTCTGCGACAGGTGCATCCGCAGTGTATCGCCGATATGAGGTCTGATCTGAAGCAGCACCTGCTGTGCGTCTGCCGCGTCAACCGCCAGCGCGAATCCAGCCAGACAAATTGTCCAGCGTACTGCTCTAAAACCCATACGGATCGTTCTCTGGGACCAGTCTGATGCTGCCGACCATCGGTCTCTCTACCGGTTGCGCTGGGATCACTTTGCGGAACTGCGATGCGAAGTACGCCTTCACATCCTTCGGCCTGGCAAGGAGCGTCGCGTTCCGCGCCCGTATCACTTCGTGCTCGGTGTAGAGCGCGGTTATCTCCTGCACCCACGGCAGCGTGATGCTCGAATCGAGCGGCCTCAGTGCGCGCAGCACCGCTGCCTCCAGCGACACGTCGCTCGCCTGCGGATACCGCTCGGATCCTTCGCGCCCCTGCATGACTGATGGACGCGGGAATCGAACGAAGATCGGCTGCGTGAAATGTGGATGTCGAATCATCAACTGCCCTTTCTCCAGCGTGGCGAGCTTTGTCCTCGTGGCCGGACTCAGAACTGCGTAACCCGGCGTCGACAGCTCGTCAGGATCCATTCTGCCGTACAGGGCCGTTCCCGAGTTTCCGACGACGCGACGGTGGACCTGCGATCTGAACTGTTGGGCGCTGAACAAAACGAGTCCGAGGTAGCGACCACGCTCCGCAATGTCGAGCAGCATTTTCCTGACGTATGTATCCGGTCCGTCACCAGGCGCGTATTTGTTGAGCTCGTCGACGAAGACGACGAGATGTTTGACGCCGAGGTCGCGCCGCTCCAGGTGCTCGCGAAGCTTGGAGACGATGCGCGCGAAGATGAGATCCTGTGCATCTTCCTCGAGGTTTGCTACGTCGACTACATACACCGTGCGATCGACAAAGCTCCCGAAGGGCAGATCACTTACAGCACCCGTATCCGTGACGAGACCAGCGCAGCGCGTCGAGATATTCGACAGGCGGTTGCGGACTTTTCGTATCGTTGCGACGTGGTGGGTGCGCCAGCTCTCACCATTTTTCGTCTCGAGCCCCTGAAGAACATCGCGGAACCATGCGTCGAGATCCGCGAACGATTCGACTCGATGATTCTTCTTCAACACACCGTCGGCCGGAAACTCCCTGTCGACGACGCTGTCCTTGATGAAGTCGATTAGCGCGTCGGCCTTCGCATCGACGTCGTCCTTGTTGAGCAGCACTTCCGCGAACTGCAGCACCTCGCGCAGACCCCACGTCAACGGAGTCACGTTGTCGAGCAGCTCCTCATTGTTGCGGAAAGTGTTGAGCGCTAATCCCTTTGCGGTGTATGGAGCGAAATACTGAACGTTCTCAAACGGTTTCGGCTCGACACCGAGTTTGTCGTAGAGAATTTCGTCGCTATCCTCGACTTTGCCGGGTCGATCGAGGTAGCAGAGATCAGGGCCTTTGACATTGAAGCACACCGCCGCGATCGATCCTTTCTCCTCAGGGAAATGCGTGAACAGCG
>DASQPS010000016.1:0-2817 GCA_035643845.1 Gemmatimonadaceae bacterium
GAGCACCTCGCCGTCGCGGTTGCCGAGAATGTTCGTCGAATACCAGCCGGCGAGACCGAGCATGCGCGCCTTGAGGCCGGGCGCGACGATTGTCTTCATCCACGTCTGACCCGTCTTGAAATCCTTGCCCGAGATCGGTACGCCGCGGTCTTGCGCGAGCTTGATGAGTGCCGGCGTATCGACGCAAAGGTTGGGAGCGCCGTTGGCGAACGGAATTCCTTCCATGATTGCTGCGTAGGCGTAGAGCATCGATGGCGCAATCGCGTCATCGTTCTTTTCCATCGCCTTCTCGAACTGCTCGATGGTCGCGTGCTGCGGTCCCGGACGGATAAAGATCTCCGTCGACGCGCACCAGACAATCACGAGGCGGTCGCACTTGTTCTTCGCCTTGAAGTCGCGCATGTCCTGCCGGAGCTGCTCAGCGAGATCGCGCTTCGTCTTTCCCTTCTTGACGTTAGCGCCGTGGATGCGCGTGACGTACTTGTTGTCGAAGACAGCCGGCATCGGTTTGATCTTGCGAAGAAAATCCGCGATTGGCTCGATGTCCGCGGCCTCGAGCACGCCCGCTTTCTTGGCCGCCGTCAACGCGTCGTCGGGAATGGGATCCCAGGCGCCGAACACGATGTCGTCCAGGTCGGCCAGCGGGACGAACTCCTTGATCAGCGGCGCGCGCTTGTCGGTTCTTCGGCCAAGTCTGATGGTCGCCATCTGCGTCAGCGACCCGATAGGCTTGGAGTGTCCGCGACGGATACTCTCGACGCCTGCCATGAAGGTTGTAGCGACTGCACCGAGTCCCGGTGTCAGAATGCCCAAGCGGCCGGTGGCCGGCGCTATTGTCTTGAGGGCGGCACCAGGAGTGGATCTGGCCAATTCGATCTCCGTTTTTTATTTAAGATTGTGCCCGACGTGGCGCTGATGCTCCCGCCGCTTTCGGCGGCGACGCAGGATCACTGATCATGCGGATCGGCTTCGAGTCGAGATGCTGGGTCGCATGATAAACGAATGCGATCCGTTGTACCGCTGTGATGCACGCGGTTACGCTCAGGAGAAGTATAATCGCTATCAGGACCCACCCGTTCCAGAACAGCCCGAACAGAGCCTGTGGTGCAGAGAGCAGCACGATGCGCTCGGGACGTTGCATTACTCCCACTTTTGCATCGATGCCAAGCGACTCAGCCCGAGCCCGCGTATAGGACGTGAGAAAAGTGCCGATGATTCCAATGAGGCAAACCACCATCATGTAGATGTTGTGGTGGATCGGATTGGTTGCGTAGAAGACTGTTAACCCCGCCATGAGTGCGCCGTCGGCAACGCGATCGAGCGTGGAATCGTAGAATGCGCCAAAGACCGTCGATCGTCCGGTTCTCCTCGCCACCTGACCATCTACGACGTCGAAGAAGGCCGTCGCCGACATCAGCCATCCCGCGGTCATGATATGACCCGTCCCATACACCACACCGGCAGCGATCGTCAAAACTGTCCCGGCGGTGGTTATCGCATTCGGGCTGACGTTATGGCGCGCGAAAAAACTGATCGCCGGTTCGATCACGCGCAGCGCCCCATTCTTCAGATAATCGGTGGGAGTTGGCATTCAGCTCGGGCCGGCGTTGAGTGGAGGCCGGCCGATGTGGCGGCTCCTCGGGCTTACGGCGCACAAAAAAGGGCCGGCGTGACAACCACGACGGCCCCGTAAAATTAAGCCCTCCAATGACCTATCGCCAGCCGCGAGCTAACGGCCGAGACCCGTCGACATTCAGGGCAGCCGCCATTCGTACATGGAAGTGAGTGTGACGTTGTCCTTGGTGTACGTGCGGGTGCCGTCGACGGTAACCGCGCGGAGGTTCACTGTCGCACCAGCGGGAACTCCGGCAACCGGGATGTGCTCCACGCTGTTCGCGGCGACCTGTTTGACGAAGATGTCGTTTCCGCCGCTCACGACGTAGACGTTCACGGACTGACTGAGATTGTTCGTCAAATGGATGGCCGTTTCTGGGGCCGTCTCTGGACCGGTGCGCACTTCGACCTGACGTCCAGCGCACGCAGTCAGCGCGAGCATCGACAGCGAGAGCGTGAGAATCCGCATTCTGTGCCTCCGGAAATTCTGAGTGGTGGAAATGCTAGGCCGCTGCAAGAGGTATGCTTACACTGGCGCCTGATTTCTTCCCAGCTGGTGACTGCAACTGAATGGATCCGGGATGTCAGAGCCTCAGTGAATAGTTGGTTAGTAAAAGCCGCATTAGCGTCCGTCTATAAAACTCGTGGTTCGCGAATCGAACGGTCTTGCTGCCCCAATTGAAATCCAACAACTACCGCTCTGAGCTCTCGGATCCCGTTCAGTTGCAGCTGCTGCACTCGGAGCCGGTACGCCAACTTTACTTATAGATAAGGTACTGTCTGGTGGCCTCTCGGAACGCGTACGCCGATTTGTACTCGCGATCGATCAGCTCGTCGGGATCCTCGCCGCGCAACAACGCCTCTCTAACCGCCGGCGCGCCGAACCTTAGGTCGAATCCGCGGTTGTCGATCGTCAGCTTGCTGCCCGCTGTCTTGTTTATCGCCCACAGAAGGCTCGCCCCCACTCGCGCGGACTGTAGCGCGCTCCGGTCGATGACGACGATCTTGATGCCAGGAATCGTCTGGCCGGCGTATTTTCCGTCGGTGGGATTCACCGGAGTGAAAGTCTCCGCATAAAACCGTACGCCCGGAATCTCGCGGTCCTTGAGGATGGCGACTGTCGCCGCCGCATTGAGCCACGGGGCCCCGACATGTTGGAACGCTTCCGGCGTGCCGCGACCCACCGAGAGATTTGTCGCCTCG
>DASQPS010000017.1:0-2375 GCA_035643845.1 Gemmatimonadaceae bacterium
CTCAAGGTCACGCGCACTCTGCCGTGGCGAAGACCCATCGCCTCACTGAACTATCTGCTGACGTCTCACGTCTGGCGACAAGATCACAACGGCTTCAGCCATCAGGATCCCGGATTTCTGGATCACGTCGTCAACAAGAAAGCGGATGTGATCCGTATTTACCTGCCGCCCGACGCGAACACGCTCCTGTCAGTTGCCGATCACTGTCTGCGCAGCCGGCACTACATCAACGTCATTGTCGCTGGCAAACAACCCGCCCCACAATGGCTGGATATCGAATCAGCGATCAGGCATTGCGAATCCGGCATCGGCATTTGGCACTGGGCCAGCAACGACGGTGAAGGCGAGCCCGATGTCGTCATGGCGTGCGCGGGTGATGTGCCGACCATGGAGATGCTGGCGGCCGTGAGTCTGCTGCGCGCGAGTCTGCCCACACTGCGCATACGCGTCGTCAACGTCGTCGATCTGATGGCGCTGCAGCCCGCGACTGAACATCCGCACGGTCTGCCCGATGCGGACTTCGATGCAATGTTCACAAGGGACAAGCCGATCGTCTTCGCATTCCACGGTTATCCGCTGCTGATTCACCGACTCACCTATCGTCGTACCAATCACTCAAACCTGCACGTGCGCGGCTACAAGGAAGAAGGTACGACCACGACACCTTTCGACATGGCCGTTCTTAACGACTTGGATCGATACCATCTTGCCATGGATGTCGTTAACCGTTGCGGGCTCGCCGAAAAAGCGAGCGGCGCTGTCGAAGCCTGGCAGCAGAAGCTAGACGAACATGCGACGTACATACGCGAATACGGCGAGGACATGCCGGAAATCCGAAATTGGCTCTGGGACGGCGGTTGATTCTTGTCTTCAACGTCGGATCGTCGACGCTCAAGTACGCCCTTTTCGCAGCGCACGGCGATCCTGGAGACATCGCGCGAGGCAGCGTCGAGTATTCGAGCACAGCGGACAGCGCCAGCGCTGCGGACAAGGTCCTCGACGACCTGACGAGCAAGTCCCAGCTCGCGGAGATCGTCGCCGTAGGTCATCGACTGGTTCACGGCGGGATTCACCTCTGTGAGCCAGTAGTCATCGATCCGTCGGTGCGGCAGGAATTGAGAGCGCTAATCTCGCTCGCTCCCGATCACCTGCCGCTCGAGCTGCAGGCCGTCGATGCAGTGTCGAAGCGGTTGCCACACGCGGTCCAGGTTGCGTGCTTCGATACTGCCTTCCACAGCCAGATGCCGAGACACGCGAGACTGTTCGGGATCCCCCGGAAGCTGTCGGATGCCGGCGTCCTCCGCTATGGTTTTCACGGCCTGTCCTACGAGTATATCGTTGCCACGTTGCGCGATAGCGGTCGATTACCGCGGCGAGCTGTCGTCGCTCACATGGGCAACGGCGCCAGCATCACAGCGATTCTCGATGGTGTGTCAATCGACACCAGTATGGGAATGACCCCAACTGGAGGAATGGTGATGAGCACTCGCTCGGGCGATCTCGACCCAGGGGCCGTGTTGTTCATGATGCGCGCGCTGGGATTCTCAGTGTCGGACCTCGAGAACGCCGTCGATAAAGAAGGTGGCTTGCTCGGCATCTCCGAATACAGCTCCGACGTCCGGACGCTTTTGAGTGCACGCGCGACCATGCCTAAGGCCGCTGACGCGATCGATGCGTTCTGCTACCAGGCGAGAAAGTTCATTGGCGCCTACGCTGCTGCGCTCGGTGGACTCGATCTGATCGTATTCACGGGTGGCGTCGGCGAGCATTCGGCAGAGATCCGGTCGCAGATATGTTCCGGACTCGAGTTCGTGGGCGTCGAGATCGAAGACTCGCGCAATCGACAAAACGCGGAAACGATTTCCCCGGACCGAAGTCGCGTTCGAGTGGCGGTAATGACAACGAACGAGGAAAAGATGATAGCGCGACACGTACAAAGGGTGACTGCCCAGGCGAGCACGGCACGTTAAGGCTTTCCCTTACTTCGGGTAAGCGAATGTTGGGCTGAAAGCGGCTGGGAGCCTGACTGCTTAGCACTGCAAAAGCAGCATCATTGAGTCATGCCAATGGAGCTCAAACCGCTCAACCACCGAAGCACCCAATCCGCTGCAGCGGGGCAACAGTTGCTCCTCCTCGGAGCAGTTGCTTGCCTTCTCATGCTTGGCGTGTGCGCTGCAAGCCTACCGGACGGCAACTCACCGAAGCTGCCCTTCTTCATCGGAGAAAGACTGACGTACGATGTCACGATCGCAGGCGGCAACAGGATTGGCCAGGGCACGATGTGGGTCGAGGGTCCGACCGAAATTCGCGGAACGAGGACTTACTTGCCCCGCTTTGATTCTCGCGTCCGCCTCGCACTATTTACTGGTGTCAGC
>DASQPS010000018.1:0-4076 GCA_035643845.1 Gemmatimonadaceae bacterium
AGAAATTCCATCTGCGAGAGCGTATTGAGACGACCGGTCGACCCGGGATTCCCAACGACGAAGACGAGCTCGCTGTCGGCGGCCCCCGCCGCGCTCCACTTGAGATAGTCCGTCGGCGTGTACGGTTGTCCGTTCTCGTAAACGCGAAGAAGCGTGAGGTCCAGATCGTAGCGCGGGTAAGTGAAATTGTCCGGATCGCCGCCGAAGAACGCGATGTTCTCCTCTGGAGCCATCACCAGTCTGATGTCGTTGAACCGACGATACCGATAAACGGAGTAGATGCCCCCCTGGTAAAGTGACACGACCTGACACGTTAGCTGCGTCTGTTGCTTGCACTCGTTCTGTATCTGGTTGATTATCGCGTCCCGTTGTGCCTGTTGCGCGGCGGGCGTTGTGCCCGTGATGGCGCCGCGCACCCTATCCGTCACGTTCTGGATCGACTGAAGCTGGTCGACGTAGAGACCCGCGCACTTCTTTTCGTTAGCGAGAGTTCCAGCCGAGAACCCTGTGACGATGTAGTTGGAATCAGGCGGCGAGACTGCGGCGGTGCAGGATCGCCCGCAGTGATGGTTGGTCATGACCAGCCCGCGCGACGAGACGAACGACGCCGAGCAGTTCGGCAGACGCACCGAAGCGAGGCGAACGTGATCGAGCCACCGCTGGTCAGGCGTGAAGTTGTAGGTGCGACGCCAATAGTCGAGAGGCGGGGCGTCGAAGGTCCACATTGTGCCGAATTCCGGCCTGTACGTCGCGGGCGGAAGCTGCGTAGTGGTCGGCTGTCTCGTGGTGACCTGCGCCGTGGCTTCGGCGGAAAGAAAGAACGCAGCGAGAAGGGTGAGCGCGCGCAGTGCAAATCGACCCGTCAGCATTTCGTCATCTCTCTAAAAAGGTTTTGTCGACTCCGGTTGCAAATTGTCTACCGTCAGCCGGTCCGCTTGTCGCTCTGTCCGGCGCAATCTAGATTGCACGCACCTTCCTCAATCTCCCACACCAGCCATGCCGCAGCGTAACCGGACCTTTCAGGAAACGACTACCACCCTCACTCCCGCGCAGGTTTTGGCAGAGGCAAAGCGGTTTTTTGGCAGAGAAAACGGAGTGTATGCGGCGTTTCCGGAACAGGAGGGACCGACGTACATGACGCTACGAGGGCAGGGCGGCGAGGAGATCGTCATCGGTGCTTTCCCCGATGCGAAGGGGACGAAAGTAACCGGCTCGACTTACCTTTTCGATCAGCAGGTCGCCCGATTTCTGTCGGTGCTTGCGCCGCTTCCGCTCGAAGTCACCGAGGCAGTCGAGCCGTGACCCAGGATGCTCCGTTCGTCAACAGCCTGCGCACCCGCGGCGAGCCTTTCAAACTCGGCCCAGCGTCCAGCCAGGTGCTGCACCTGCGAGCTCAGGTTCTCGAGGCGTGGGACGCCATAAGAATCGACGCGAATCCCTCTGCATCGGTGAAGAGCCTCAAGCAGCTCGCGCTCAAGGAGCTATTTCACGACGCGCACGCCGAAGCCGACTACGTCGTCAAGCTGCACGGATTCGAGATCCTCGACGAAGACGCCCCGATCTCGTCCACTCCGGCGAAAAACGGATCAATCTTTCTCATCACCGACCGCCGTCGGCGACCGGTAGAATAGCGTCGACGGTCCATGCGGGCCGCGTTCATCTCACATAGCGATTGCGGCCGCCACGACACGGGATGGGGACATCCCGAGCATGTTGGCCGGCTCCGCGCGATTACCCGCGCGCTTCGGCAGGATCCGGAATTTTTTCACACGATCGACCATCTCGAGGGCAGACACGCCACCATCGAAGAGCTCGAGTTGGCGCACGACCCGGATTACATACGTGCGGTTCGACAAGTGATCGAGCAGGGCGGTGGCCGTCTCGACACGGACACGGTCACGAGCAGCGGCTCGTGGGATGCTGCGACGGCTGCGACCGGATGTGTGCTCTCTGGCGTCGATCTTTCCGTAACCGGCGTCCACCCGCGCAGCTTCTCGGCAGTTAGACCTCCCGGGCATCACGCGGTCTATGACCGTGCCATGGGATTCTGCCTTTTTGGGAATGTGGCCGTGGCCGCGCATTACGCCCGGCGCAAGCATGGACTCCAGCGGATTCTGATCGTCGACTGGGATGTCCATCACGGCAACGGCACGCAGGCATTGGTGCAAAACGAGCCGGACATCCATTTCGTGTCTATGCATCAGTGGCCGTGGTACCCGGGCACGGGCGCGGCAGATGATCGCGGTCCGCACGGAACAGTCTGGAACATTCCAAAGGCGGCGGGACTGTCCCGCGCTGAGTACGTGTCCGCGCTCGAGGGTGGAATCGATGCGGCGACCCGCGGATTCATACCCGACCTAATTCTCATCTCGGCCGGGTTCGATTCTTTGGCCGGCGATCCTCTAGGCGGATTCACCCTGGAAATCGACGACTTCGAATTCCTCACACGCTCGCTCGTAGCTCGGGCCGAGTCATGGTGCGGTGGGCGCATCGTCAGCTCTCTAGAAGGAGGCTACGCACCGGACAGATTGGCCGAGGCCAGCGTGCGCCATCTCGCCGCCCTCGCCGCCTAGCGGCTATCTTGAGCGAATGAGCACAGCCCTGAGATTGATTCAGGACGTCAGGCCAGCCGCCGAACCGCAGTTCTGGAGCTATTACCTCGATTCCAGCGGCAAAGCCAGCGAAAATCTGTCGCGCGACGACATCACCAACGCTCTTCGCGCCGGGCAGGGAACACTTTGGGTGGACGTTGATACGCGCTCGCCGGAGCAGGTCGCGTGTCTCTCAGACGTCTTCCATTTCCATCCGCTCGCAATCGAGGAAGCCGTCCACGCCGACTCGCGCGTCAAGCTTGAAGAGTACGACAACTACCTGCTGTTGATTGTCAGGACAGTCGCTTTTTGCGAGACCACCGACGATCCCTACGACCTCGACACCGTCAACATCGCTCTTTTTCTGGGCCGCAATTATCTCGTCACGGTTCACGGCGCGGATACGAACCCGGTGTCTACTACAGCTGAGCTTCTGCATCGAAAGCCCGAGCTGGTCGCGCATGGACCCGCGAGGCTGATGCACGTCATCGTCGACCAGGCAGTCGACGCCTACTTCCCGATCATCGACAGGCTGGACGAGTTCATGGACGGCCTCGAGGAGCGGATCTTCGCGCGGTTCGACCAGAGCTCGCTCCGAGACGTGTTCGCGGTGAAGCGACTCGTTCTTTCCCTTCGACGGCACCTCGCGCCCGAGCGCGATGCGCTGAATACGCTCACCAATCGTCCAAGCGCGCTGCTCACGCCGGATCTCCAGATCTACTTCCGGGACATCTACGACCATATCCTGAGGATCTACGATTCCCTGGAGAATTACCGCGACCTGTTGAGCAGTACCCTCGACAGCTATCTAACGCAGGTATCCAATCGTCTAGGTATGGCGACCAAGGCACTCAGCGTGGTCGCGACGGTCACTCTTCCGTTCGTGGTGGTGAGCGGAATGTGGGGGATGAACTTCGAGCGCATCCCGCTTCACAATCATCCGTATGGCTTCATGATCCTGGTGTTGGCGCAGCTCGCCCTCGGTCTTCTCATTCTCGCCGCGCTGAAGTGGCGCAAGCTTCTTTGAACGCGCTCAAGCTCTACGGCGTAGCCGCCGTCGAGTCGGGCAATATCACCTCGGTCGCAGAGGAGACGAGCCTCGTGCACTATCGTGCGCTCGCGGCAATCGTCGAACCCTCGTCCTATTCCGCCGTTAACCTCAGCGACGGCGAGATGACGAAATACCTGCGCATCCTCGAGGAAGCGCACTCACACGTGACGGTTCTTCCAGCGCCGCCCGGCACTGTCTTCCAGTCGTCCGGCACGCTCATGCGGTGGCTCGAGCTCCATTATTTCACCCTGACGGAAGCCTTGTCGGTGATCGAAGGCCACGCTGCCGCGAGGGTAAGCATTCGCGCTCAGGGGACGGACTCCGAAAGCGAGGCGCAAAAGAGCTTTGCCGCAATGGCGGCGGAGAGCCTCAGGGCGTTGCGCAGTCAGGCTGCGGCAACTGTGACTTTGCCTCGCGTCAACGGCGACGAAGAG
>DASQPS010000019.1:0-8267 GCA_035643845.1 Gemmatimonadaceae bacterium
ATGTGACTTGCGAGACCGATCGGGCAAAATTCGTCGGACGTGGACGCTCGGTGAGAAATGCGTCGGCGCTGGACGAAGGCGCGGAGCTGTCTGGTACCGTTGGAGCGGTGCTCGATCCAATCTTCTCGCTGCGGGTGCGCGTTCGGATTCCGCCGGGCGCGTCGGCGCACGTCGCGTTCACGACGTTCGTGACGGAGAAGAAAGAGCGTGCGATCGAGCTTGCCGATCTTTATCACGATCCGTACAGCGCTCGACGGGCGCTCGATCTCTCGTGGGCGCAGGCGCAGGCGGAGCTTCGCGATCTGGGAATAGCGCCAGCGGACGCAGCGCTTTATCAGGATCTCGCGGGACACCTGATCTTCCCGCATCCCGGATTCCGTCCCGCACAGAGTGCGGTCGAAGAAAACCGGCTCGGTCAGCAGGCGCTATGGGCGCTGGGAATCTCGGGGGATTGGCCGATTCTGCTGGCAACGATCGAGAGTCCTGTCGGAATGCCAAGCATCAGGCAGCTGCTCAGGACGCACCACTTCTGGCGATTGAAGGGAATCACCTGCGACCTCGTGATTCTCAACATGCATCCGATGACGTACATGCAGGAGCTGCACGACGAAGTGTTGTCGACGACGATGGCGTCGAGCGAAGCGGGACTAATCGATCGACCGGGCGGTGTGTTCATCCGGCGCGCAGATCTGCTCAAGCCGGAAGACATCACGCTTCTCAAGGCGATGGCGCGCGTGCAGGTGAACTGCGACGGTCTGGGGCTGGGAAATTTCCTCGAGTTCCCGGGAGTGGAGGACAGGTATCCACCCAAGCTCGAGATCATGAATCGCGACATCGTTCCGCTAGGCACGGTTCCGATTCATGCCGACACTATCGATCCGGGTACGGGGCTCAGCTCGTTCAACGGACTCGGCGGATTCAACAAAGATGGCGAGTACGAGATCCATCTCACCGGGAGCGATTTGCCGCCGGCGCCGTGGATCAACGTCGTCGGGAATCCGGCCGGGGGATTTTATGTGAGCGAAGGTGGGAGTGGAATCACCTGGGCGAAGAACAGCTTTTTCTACAGGATCACTCCCTGGCACAACGATCCGGTGCGGGATCCGTCGAGCGACTGCGTCTTCCTTCGCGACGACGATAACGGAGACCTCTGGACCGCGACACCGTGTCCGATTCGAGAGCCGACACCGTATCGAGTGCGCCACGGCGCTGGGTACTCCGTGTTCGATCACACGCACAAAAACATCGCGAGCTCGTTCAGGCTGGGCGTCGATCAGAACGATCCGGTGAAAATAAGCACGCTCACTCTGCGCAACGATGGAAAGACGCGGAAGAAGCTGACACTCACCTGGTATCTCGAGTGGGTGCTTGGCGTCACGCGTGAGCTGACGCAATACCAGGTGCGTACGAGCTTCGATGAGAGCACGCAGGCGATGTTCGCGCGAAACTATTTCGATGCAGAATTCGCGAACATGGTGGCCTTTGCATCATTGAGCGAGCGCGTGGCTTACTACACGGCCGACCGTCGCGAGTTTCTGGGCAGGAATGGAACGATCTCGAGCCCGGCGGCGCTGGAGCGGGCGGGATTGTCCGGCGCGATTGGCGCGACAATCGATCCGTGCTGCGCGATGCAGGTAAGCGTGACGCTCGAGCCTGGGGAGTCGCGCGACGTCGTGATGCTGCTTGGCGCGGCTGAGGGAGAAGACGCAGTGCGCGAGATCATCGGGCGTCTGCGTGGGCCGCAGGCCGCGCGCAAGGCGGTGGATGAGAACGTCGGGGCGTGGCAGCGCAGGCTCAGCGCGGTAAAAGTGAAGACGCCCGAACCAACTTTCGATCTGATCGTGAATCGGTGGGCGTTCTATCAGGCGCTCTCGTGCCGCATGTGGGCGCGGTCCGCGCTTTACCAGTCGAGCGGAGCGTTCGGATTCCGCGATCAGCTACAGGACGTGATGGCTTTTGTGTACTCGGAGCCTGGGATCGCGCGCGATCATATCATTCGTGCGTCGGGCCGCCAGTTTGTAGAAGGCGATGTACAGCATTGGTGGCACCCGCACAGCGGTCGCGGAGTGCGGACGCGGTTTTCTGACGACCTCGTCTGGCTGCCGTATGTGATCGATCATTACGTGAACATCTCGTGCGACCGCGGGATACTCGACGTCGAGGTTGAGTATATCACGATGCGTCAGCTGAACCCCGATGAACACGAGATTTACGATCTGCCGAAAGAATCGGGTGAAAAGGGCTCAATCTACGACCACTGCGTGCGCGCGCTGAGGAAGGCGTGCACCAAAGGCGTTCACGGATTGCCGCTGATCGGCAGCGGCGACTGGAACGACGGAATGAATCGGGTCGGGATCGAGGGGAAGGGCGAGAGCGTCTGGCTCGCTTGGTTCCTGATCACTACGCTCAGAAAATTCGCCACGCACGCTGACTTCAGGCACGACACTGCGGTGCGTGACGAGCTGCTCGCGAAAGCGAACGAGTACGCCGATGGAGTGGAGCGGTCGGCGTGGGACGGCGAGTGGTATCGGCGCGCGTACTTCGATGACGGATCACCGCTGGGCTCGCGCACGAGCGACGAATGCAAGATCGACGCGATTGCGCAGAGCTGGAGCCTGATCTCCGGAGTGGGGAAGCCGGAGCGAACGCGTGTCGCGATGCAATCTCTGAACAAGTACTTAGTGCGCGAAGACGCGCGGCTCATCATGCTCCTGACGCCGCCGTTCGACAAGACGACGCACGATCCCGGATACATTCAGGGCTATTTGCCTGGCGTGCGAGAGAACGGCGCTCAATACACGCATGCCGCTCTCTGGTCGGTGCTGGCGACCGCGATCCAGGGAGAAGGCGATCACGCGTTCAAGCTGTTCCAGATGCTCAACCCGATCACGCACTCGAACAGTCCGGACGCGCTGGATACATATAAGGTAGAGCCCTATGTCATCGCGGCGGATGTGTACACGGCGAAAGGACATCTCGGACGCGGCGGCTGGACGTGGTACACCGGTTCAGCGAGCTGGATGTACCGAATCGGACTCGAGGCAGTTCTCGGTTTCCACCAGCGGGGCGAGCTTCTGTTCATCGAGCCGTGCATTCCAGCGAGCTGGAAAGAGTACACGGTGGAATACCGCTTCAGGTCATCGACCTACGTGATAACGGTACAGAATCCGGAGGGCGTGCAGAAAGGTACGACCGAGCTGAAACTGGATGGTCAATCGGTAGAGGACAGTGTTCCTCTCGTCGACGACGGAAAGACGCACATCGTCAGCGCTTTGCTCCGGTCTTCTTCCGCGGCTTCTTCTTCGCCGACTCCTCCTGCGCCTCCTTCGCCTCCGAGCCAAGCACAGAAAGCCCGACTATAGCGGGGCCGTTGACGACGTTGCCGTAGGGATCGAACCGCGATCCGTGACACGGGCAGTCCCAAGTCTTCTCGGTGTCGTTCCAGTGGACGATGCAGTACAGGTGAGTACAGACCGCTGAGCGCTGGTGGTACGTTCCGCGCTCGTCGCGATAAACCGCAACCTTGCCGCGGCCGCGTCCGACAACCGCGCCCTCGCCCGGTTTGATCTTGGCGAACTCGTCCACGTCACCGGTCGTGAACCAGTCCTTGTACTGTTCGGCGACGTTGGCGTTTTCCTTCAGATATTCGGGAGTCGCGCGCAGCTTGACGCGTGAAGGATCGTAGAGCTTTGCCCATTGGTGCTTGCGTCCCTGCACCAGCTCGTTGAGGATGATGCCGGCAATCGTGCCGTGCGTCATACCGTTTCCGGAATCACCGGTCGCGACGTAGATGTGCTCGTCGCCGCCGGGATTCTTGCCGATATAAGCCATGTAGTCCACAGGCTCCATCACCTGGCCGGACCAATGGTACTCGATGCGCTCGACCATCGGGAAACGCTCGCGCGTCCATGTCTCGAGGCGCGTGAAGCGTTCAGCCATATCGTTGGCTTGTCCTGTCTTGTGATCTTCTCCGCCGACGATGAGATACTCGTAGTCCAGCTCTCGTCCCGAGCTGTCTTCCGCATCCTGGAGGCGAACATAATGGTATGGGTCGGGCGTGTCCCAGTACAAACCATGCGGGACAGAGCCTCGTGGTACACGCGCGCCGATAACGTAAGTCCGATAAGCAGCCTGCTTGCTATGAATTATGAGCCAGTCGTTGACGGGAGTATTCGTGCAGACGACGACGTTGTCGGCGCTGATGACGTATCCATCTCGCGTAGTGACGCGCGCGGGCTCGCCATCCTCGATTTTTTCGGCGTGAACTCCCGAATAGATTTTTCCTCCGTCGCGAAGAATCGCCCGAGCGAGTCCTTTCAGATACTTGAGCGGGTGGATCGTCGCCTGTCGAGGGAAGCGAAGCGCCGGTCCGCTGTCCCAGAAACTGAACGGAATGCGATCGACGAGCTGGGTGTCATTTATTCCGGCGCGATGCGTGGCCTCTAGCTCGCGCTCCAGATCCTTGCGCTGACTGTCACCGCCCAGGAAGAGATAGCCCTCGAGACGCTCGAAGTCGCAGTCGATGTCTTCCATCGACGCGATTGTCTCGATGCGATGGATTGCGGACATGTGACTTTCCGCAGCGAGCCGAGCGCCGTCGTCACCGTGGACTCTGGCGATGTTGTAGTAGCGGTCGTCGAGTGCTGCGGTCAGGTGCGCGGTAGTGCGGCTGGTCTCTCCTCCACCGATAGGTCCATCGTCGATAAGGACAACGGCGCGACCTGCGCGCGCGAGTAGATAGGCAGTCGTCATTCCAGCGATGCCCGCGCCGATTATGCAGACATTCGTGCGAACGTCCTGCGTCAGCGGCTGGAACTGGGGCACTTCGGTATTTGCCATCCAGACGGAGGTCGTGTGACCTGAGTCGCTGTGCATAGCGGGAAGGGAAAGGGAAGGGGGAAGGGGGAAGCGGAAGAAAGAATCGCTGGTGGTGGCGGACATGGCGCATAGGATATGCCATGTGCTACTCTAGAAACACACGTAAACGCAGCGTCTACTGGAGATCAAATGACGAAACATTCCAAACACACATGGATCGTCGATGTAATCGAAGACGGCTCGGCGTCGATCGAGGTAGACGGACGAAGCGTTACGCCGATTCCCGAGTGGCTACTGCCTGAAGGCGTGAAGGAAGGCGATGTTTTGTCGGTGACTCACGACAGAAAGGAAGGGAAGTCGGCGCTGCTCATCGAAAACGATCCTAACGCAAAGCGGGAAGCGCTAGCACGATCGAGAAAGCAGGTCTCCCGTAAATCGAAGAACGATCGCGGCGGAGATATCCAGCTTTAGTTGGCGGCGCATTTCGCCTGACTCGAGACGCGATCGCCGGGACCGTCGAGATCGGTGCCGGGACGTTCGGGCGTGATCGTGAATCCGCCGCGCGGGGTTCCGGGCGAACGAATGGTGATCGTTCCGTTCTGATCGGTACGGTACCACGGCACACCTGCACTTCTATAGATGGTCTTCGCCTGTGCGTGCATGTGTCCGTAGTCGTTTTTCGCGCCGACCGAGGCGACGACCCACTGAGGGCTCGTAAGAGCGAGGTAGCGAGGCGTCACTCCGTTGCAGCTGCCGTGGTGATCTGCCTTCAGAACATTTACGTGCATTCCCGGATTGTCGTCGTAATCCGCCGTTTCGAACCAGGCAATCTCCTCATGCTCGGCGTCGCCCGCGAGCCACATTGTGAATGATGCGGAGTCGGGTCCGACCAACTTGACTGCGGTAGACCGATTGTTCGGCCCATCCCCATGTGGCATCGGCGCCATGATGTGGAGCTTCGCTCCGCCGGTCATCGTGATGGTGCAGATGCGGCGACCATCGTCGCAGGGATCATCGGTGTCGCGGTACACGAGACTGTCCTTGTCCATTCGAGAAAGAACGGAATCGCGCAGTCTCGCGAGCGTTACCGCAGGTGCAGGATCTTTGTTCTCGAAGAAGTACCGAACGTGGATGTGCCGAGAGGTGTTGAACAGCTCCCTCAAACCACTGTAGTGATCCAGGTGTTGGTGGGAGAGGATCACCACGTCGATCGTCGAATTATCGAGCCTGAGCGAATCCAGATACCTGCCGAAGACAATGGGGTCAGGTCCGCCGTCGATCAATACACGGCTGGATCCGTTTCGAATGTAGGTCGCGTCGCCCTGTCCAACGTCGAGCAAGCGGACGATCAACTCTTTGCCACCGGAATCGGTAACGAAGCTGGTTACTGGGGGCGCCGCTTTTCGTGTCGAGCCTCGAGAATGCGAAGCTGAGGATTTTCGCTGCGATCGCGACCGACTCGCGTGCTGCTGTTTCTCGAGGTAGAAAGCCAGCGCTACCATTGCAACGGAAAGAATCAGCAGGCGTTTCAGCATGACTGTCGATCGAGGCCTTGTAGGGTCAGCTCAAGTATCGACGATGTCGCCGGAATCGTCGCAGTCGTTTCAAGACAGGCATCATCAACCTACGAGCTGCCGTAGCACCGCCCGAACCGGAGCAGCGTCGAGCGCCATGAGCTTGAGCGGGAACGCCATCAACTCGTACATGGTCGGTGTCACTCTACGCAGATCGAGATTCTCGAGGATGGCGGCGTTCGAAGAAAAAAGCATGTGGTGCACCGAAAGGTTCTTGCTCTCCCTCTGATCAACCGAGGGTGAATCGACGCCGAGGAGGCGGAGACCACGGCCGAGAAGAGCGCGAACGCATGCTTCGGAGAGAGTGGGCCAATCCTCCGGGAATGCACCGCTCGCGATCGTCCTGCCGGTGCGAAGAAGCAATCGCTCAACGAAAGGAAGCGATTGGATCTTCTCGAGATCTTCGATCTCGATCTCTTTGCTGAGGGTGGAAACGTCGACGACGATGGCAGGCCCATAGAAAGCATCGAGCGAGAGCTCGTGCGATCCCGACCATCCCTCGCGCACGTGCAGTGGAGCATCAGCGTGCGTGCCGACGTGCGGACTGCAAGCGAACGATGAAACGTTGACGCTGGCGCCGGCTCCCATCAGCGACGCCCAGCCGCAGGTGAAGGGAGTATCGCCCGGCCACTCGGGGGTGTCGGGATTGAGGGTGACGCTGATGTCGCGGAGTGTCGGCTCGCTACCGTTCACGAGTTCGCTATCCGAGAGAATCCGTGTTGTTCTATGGCTATTTCTTCCCGACGAGCTTCTTCGCGGTCTCGACCATGTGATCCACCGTGATGCCGAGGTGTGTAAAGATGGTCGCCGCTGGTGCGGACGCGCCATAACGGTCGATACCTATAATCACGCCGTCGTCTCCGACCCAACGATACCACGACATCGGGTGAGCTGCTTCCATCGCGATGCGCTTCACGCCTTTCGGCAGCACACTCTCCCTGTACGCGGGTTCCTGCCGCGCGAACATCTCCATGCTCGGCATGCTAACCGCGCGGGCACGAATCCCATCGCCCTCCAGTTGTTTCTGCGCGTCCAGCACGAGCGCGACCTCGGACCCACTCGACATGAGGATGACTTCGGGTGCGCCGCCCGGCGCATCAGCGAGCACGTACGCACCGCGAGCCAGTCCGCTCGCTGCGGCGTATTTCGTTCGGTCGATGAAGGAAAGCTTCTGCCGGGTCAGGACCAGCGCGACGGGCCCTCCTCGGTGTTTGAGAGCTGCACGCCAGGCCTCGGTGGTCTCCGACGCATCCGCTGGACGAATCACCGTCATCTCTGGAATAGCACGGAGCGCGCTCAATTGTTCGACCGGCTGGTGCGTTGGACCGTCTTCGCCCAAGCCGATGGAATCGTGCGTGTAAACGTAGATGACGTGGCGCTGCATGATGCACGCGAGCCTTATTGGCGGGCGCATGTAATCAGAGAAGAGGAGGAACGTCGCTCCATACGGAATGATGCCGCCCGTGAGCGACATACCATTCATGATCGCTCCCATTCCGTGCTCGCGGATTCCGAAATGAAAGTTGCGGCCGCCGTATTCTTCAGCCGAAAAACTCGGCGCACCTTTCACAATCGTGTCAGTGGAGCTGGAGAGGTCCGCCGAGCCGCCAATGAGCTCGGGGATTTTCGCGGCGATTGCATTGATCACGACTCCGGACGCGGCTCTGCTCGCAACGCTACCGGTCTTTGCATCGAAAACCGGGAGCAGATCTTCCCAGCCGTCGGGGAGCTCGCCAATCAAACGGCGCTGTAGTTCTTTCTCCAGTCCAGGATTTTTCGCTTTGTAAGCCTCGTAGACTTTCTTCCATTCGTCTTGTGCCGTTGCTCTCTTCTTTGCCGTTTCTCTCCAGAATTTGAGCGCTTCGGGTGCGACGT
>DASQPS010000020.1:0-3263 GCA_035643845.1 Gemmatimonadaceae bacterium
CAACAGCGATGCGATGGTGGTCTTCCCAGCTCCACTGGGCCCGACGAGGGCGACGATCTCTCCAGCCCCGATCTTCAGCGATACTCCGTGCAGAACCTGCGGCAGCGAGGGGTTGTAGCTGAACGAAACGCTGTCCATCGCGATCTCGCCGCGCAGCGGTCGAGAGAGCCGGATGGGCGCGGCGGGATCTCTCACCGAAGATTCGGCGCCGAGGAGATCGAACACACGCCGCGCAGCGCCCACGGCTTCCTGGTAGGCGCCAAAAAGCGATGCGAGAGAGCCTATCGCGCCTGCTACGTAAAGCGCGTACAACAGGAACGACACGAGTGCGCCAGCCGTGAGTGTTCCCTGAAGCACGAGCCGCCCGCCCTGCCAGAGAACTGCGACGACTCCACCAAATCCGCAGAATGTCAGGATTCCGAAAAAGGTTCCGCGAATCTTCGCGCGGAGCAGGGCCGCGCGAATTACTTCGTGGAGGTGCGCTCCGTATCTGCGAACTTCCTCGGCCTCTCGCGTATAACTCTGCACCGTCCTTATCTGCGAGAATGCTTCGTCCGCCGTACCGGTCGCCTCGGCCACACGATCCTGAACGCCTGTGCTGGCGCGCCGAAGCGCACGCCCGAAGAAAAACGCCGCGCCGACGACCAGCGGCACAACCGCGAGCGTCGTTGCGGTAAGCGTCGGGTGCGTGAGAATGAGCAGCACGATTCCGCCGATCAGAAACAGCGTCTGTCGCGCAAACTCGGACAGGTTGTAGCTCAGTACCGTCTGAAGAACGGCTGTGTCAGCGGAGAGCCGGCTCGTGAGCTCGCCTGTTCTGCGCTCCGTGAAAAATCCGGGCGAGAGCTTGATCAGGTTGGCGAAGAGATCTTCTCGAAGCTGCGCAATCACGAGCTCCGACGTCGCGGTGAGCAGATAGACCTGGACGAAGTTGAGGAGCGCCTGGATCGCGAACAGAACTAGCAGACCGATCGCGATTCGATTGAGAAGGGCCGAGTTGCCCGAGATAAACGCCGCATCGAGCAAGTGTCTTACGATCTGCGGAAACGCGAGTGCTATTCCAGCGCTGCCCAGCAGACACACGAAAGCGACGATCAGCCGCGCAAAATACGGTCGTACTCGCGGGGCCAGTTTTCCGAGCGGGCGCGGCGACGCCACAGGCTGAGTTGCGCGCGGTGTCGGACGCTGCGCCGAAACCGCGAACTGCTGCGCCATTAGCCGAGCACCTTGCGGTCTATCACCATCGCGAGAAAGAGCAGCGCGAGGTAGAGCAATGAGTATTTGTAAACCCACCACGCGGGTTTCGTCCACTCTTTGCTGGTGCTGACGCGAATGACACCCGCCAGTAGAATTCCGCCGAGGACGAGAGCCGAGGCGAGATAGATGATGCCAAACGCGCCAAAGGTCGCAGGCAGCAGAGTGAGAGCGATGAGGATGACGTTGTACCACATCATCTGCCGCATTGTCTCGCGCTCCCCCCAAACGAGCGGAGCCATCGGAATTCCAGCCTTCCCGTAGTCACGCTGTTTGAGAAGAGCGAGCGCCCAGAAGTGCGGGGGTGTCCAGTAAAACACGATCAGAAAAAGATAGACGGCGGTGAGGTCGATGCTGCCAGTCATCGCCGCCCATCCGACGAGCGGCGGAAACGCTCCAGCTGCGCCGCCAATGACGATGTTCTGCGGAGTGGTCCGCTTGAGCCAGCCCGTATACACGAACACATAGAAATAAAATCCGCTGAGCGCGAGGACCGCTGTAAGAACATTGGTAAAGCGCGCCAGCAAAAACGTCGCGGCCGTTGCGAGCGCGACTCCGTACGCGAGAACGGCTCTCGCAGCCATCCGGCCACTGGGAATCGGCCGCAGTTTAGTGCGCGCCATCTGCGTGTCGATGTCGCGGTCGATATACATGTTGACCGCATTCGCTCCGCCGGCCATGAGATACCCGCCGACGAGCACCACGAGAACGAGAAGCCAGCCGGGATTTCCAGCGACGAACATCGGTGCGACCGTAGTGACGAGCAGCAACGAGATGATGCGCGGCTTGGTGAGCATCACCAGATCGCGAAGCAGCGATGGCGTCACGTTCTCACGCATTGCGGCTCCGGTCACGTGCTCACTCCTTCGGGCGTCGCGAACTCGCCGCGGCTCGGTGACTCGCGAACTATCTCTCGCAGAGGTTCGCGGTCGCGACGACCAGCGCTCAGCGCCGCAAGCGCGACCACCGCAATCCAGAGCGCGGTGCCGACCGCCTGGTGCAGTGAGCGAAGAGACGGTGGCAAGTGCATCTCCACCATCGCCGCCGCAACGAGAATCTGAAGCACCACAATCGACAGCGCGCTCCACGCTGCGCGACGAATTGGTCCAGCCTCCGCGCGTTTCTGAGCTCCGATCGCGACCCCGATCAGGTGCCCGAGCAGGAGGAACGCAATGATGCGGTGCGTTGCCTGGATCCAGAGAGGTTCTCCATGTTCGGCAATCACTCGGCACCACGGGAAGCCCTGACACGCGACTGAGGCGCCTGGAGTGTTGGCCGTGAGTGCTCCGAACACCAGTGCCAGAAAAGTCAGGCCGACCGCCGCGATGCCGCTCCGAAAAGTTCGAGATGAGCTCGGTGCCTCCGCAGTGTTGGCCGCAAAACCGCCAGCACGGACAGCGATCACGACCAGCACCCCGAGCAGCGACATTGCGATCGCGAGATGCGTTGCGACGACGAGCGGGTTGAGCTCCATCTTCACAGTGATCGCACCGAAGAGAGCCGCTGAGATCACAAGGGCAACAGCGAGAAGGGACGGACGCAGCACTCCGCCGCGTCCGCTCACACCCACCTCACGGCGTCGAAGCCACGCGGTGATCGCGAGCGCCACTATTGCGAGCGACAAAGCTGCCGCTCCGTACCGGTGTGAGATCTCGACGAGAAGATTCGGTGAATTTGGCGCGGGAGTGAACGAGCCGTAGCAATCAGGCCAGTGATCGCCGCATCCGAGGCCAGAGCCGGATATCCGCACGATTGCGCCGAAGACGATCTGCGCGAAACCAAGAACGAGCGCCAGATATGCGAGACGACGGACGACTCGCATCTTCAGCGTTGCGGAGCGGGAGGTGTCTCAGCCGGCATCGACATTCCAGGCATGCCGGCGTGATTCATCATCTGCATGTGGTTGCTGCGAGCTTCGATTTTTTGCCAGGTGGCCGTGAGTAAGACAACGAGGGCAACGGCAGGGATGATCGCCCACGTTATTTCGCGGCCGCGAGGCGCTGCCGGAA
>DASQPS010000021.1:0-2214 GCA_035643845.1 Gemmatimonadaceae bacterium
CACATTCGCGAATCTGGCGTTCCGATGATACTCACCGATCAGCAAGGTCGCCCGACGGATACCGCGAACGTTCCATTCACGGCTAGAATCGGGTCAGATGAAATGCGTCGCTACCTCGTCGAGCTGGATCGCCAGAACGCGCCGATCATCGAACCCGGGGTTGGAGCCGTCCATTATGGCAACACGCCACTCGTGCGCGGATTGATTCTGATCCCGCTGTTGCAATCGATACTCATCGCAATCGTTCTCCTCGCTGGCGCATACGCGTTGCGCACGCGCGGTCGCGCCGATCGCGAGCAGATCTGGGCGGGAATGGCGCGCGAGTCGGCGCATCAGCTCGGAACCCCACTTTCAAGTATCAGCGGATGGATTGAGTTGCTGCGCGAGACCGAGCCGGCGCCGACGACTCTCGCGGCGCTCGACCACATGGACGCTGACCTCGAGCGACTCGAGCGAGTGGCGCATCGCTTCGAGCGTATCGGCCGGCCGCCGCGACAGGAATCCGTCGATTTGGCTGCGCTCGTCGATCGGGTGGCTGGCTATTTTCGCGCACGGGTTCCAACCCTTGCGCAACGTGTCGAGGTTGCGTCGTCCCATCAGGGTGACCTTGTCGTCAAGGGCGATCCGGTGCTCCTCGAGTGGGCTCTCGAGTCGCTGACTAAGAACGCAATCGATGCACTGGCGGGTCACGATGGCATCGTGGAGATCACGGCCGAATCGCTTCCGGAAGGAAGAGTAAGAGTGCGCGTGTCAGACAATGGGCCCGGCGTCCCGCGCGAGCTGCGCAATCATATCTTCGATCCTGGTTTCTCAACCAAGGAGAAAGGGTGGGGAATCGGATTATCGCTGGCGCGCCGGATAGTGCGCGATAGCCACGGAGGCGAATTACTTCTCGTGCCTTCCGATCGGGGAGCCACTTTCGACATGATACTCGGCGGTAACGACACAATCGGGTGATTCGCTTGGAAGATTGCGCTCCGCGATGCCTCATGGCCATGTAATCGACTTGCAGCCGGCAGTATCTTCAGAAGATGCTTGAGTCCCCGCCTTTAACATCCGAAAATCGCGCTGAACCGCTCGCCGGACTCAACCCTGCGCAGCGCGAAGCTGTTCTGCACTACGAAGGACCGATGCTGGTCCTCGCTGGCGCCGGCTCTGGGAAAACGCGCGTTCTTACGACGAGAATCGCTCGGCTGATCGAGCATCATGGCGTCGACCCTTCGCGGATCCTTGCCGTTACGTTCACGAACAAGGCTGCCGGAGAGATGCGGGACCGCATCGCCAGGCTCCTCGGGGAGGAACCGAAAGGCATGTGGAGCGGGACCTTTCATGCGATCGGCGCTCGCATCCTTCGGAGCTCGGCGAGACAAGTCGGACGCACGCCGAGCTTCACGATCTACGACGAGGACGACACGCTCGGCGTAGTAAAGCGGATCATGGAAAGCCAGGGAGTCTCGCCGAAACAATGGAGCCCGAAGGTGATTGCGTCGCTCATCTCCGACGCAAAGAACGCTCTGGTTTCGCCAGCGGAATACGAGTCGCTGGCCATGGACCCGGTTTCTCGCGCGGCGGCGAAGGTCTACGTGCAGCTGGAGTCTACTCTGCGCAACGCCAACGCGGTGAGCTTCGACGATCTCCTCGTTTTGCCCGTCGAGATTTTCCGCAAGGATGAACCTACGCTCGCACGCTATAGAGATCGTTTCCAGTTCATCCTCGTCGACGAGTATCAGGACACGAACCGCGCCCAATTTCAATTCATCAAGCTGCTCGGCAGCACCCACGGCAACGTCGTCGTCGTTGGCGATGATGACCAGTCGATCTACGGCTGGCGAGGTGCGGACATCAGGAACATCCTTGACTTCGAAAAGGAGTTTGCCGCGGCCAAACTCGTTCGACTCGAGGAGAATTACCGGTCGACGCCCGACATTCTCAACGTTGCGAACGTTGCGATCACGCAGAACGTGGGGCGAAAAGGAAAAACTCTGCGAGCAACCAGGGAGGCGGGCGAGCCGGTGACACTCGTCGCTGCGCTCGACGAACGAGACGAAGCTGATTGGGTCGTCGAAGAAATAAAGACGCGTCGGAATCAGGAGAACAAAGGACTCGCCGAATTCGCGGTCCTGTACCGCACTAATGCTCAGAGCCGGGCACTCGAGGACGCGCTCCGTCGGGAGGCCATGCCTTACAGGCTGGTCGGATCCGTGCGCTTTTACG
>DASQPS010000022.1:0-8803 GCA_035643845.1 Gemmatimonadaceae bacterium
AATCAGCTTACGCTGACCGATGGTGTATTCCTCGCCTGCCTTTTTTCCCTGAGTGCACTCGGTGTAGAGGCCCTCGGCGTAAGTGGCGAAGCTCTCGTGAATCCACATGTCGGCGGCATCCTTCATCGTGATACTGTTGCCAAACCATTCGTGCGCGCTCTCGTGGACGATGATGAAATCCCAGAGGAGGCCGTGACCCGTCGCTGAGCGATCCCTGCCGAGGTAGCCGTTCTTGTAGTGATTTCCGTAAGCGACGGCGCTTTGGTGCTCCATGCCGAGGTGCGGCGCCTCGACCAGCTTGTACCCGTCCTCGTACCACGGGTAGGGTCCGAACCAGCTCTCGAAGCACTGAAGCATCGGCTTCACTTGCTGGAATTGTATTTTCGCGGTGTCGAGGTGGTAGTCAAGTGGCCAGAAATCGAGTGTGAGCGTGCCCTTCTCTCCGTTGTAGACATCGCTGAAGTGGGCGTAGTGTCCCGCGTTGACGGCGACGTCGTAGTTGTTGATGGGATTCCGGACAAACCACTCGAATGTAGTGCCAACCGTATCCGGTAAACGCGCCGTCGTCTCGTTCTTGTCATTGACATAGACGATGTCGGCGTTGACTACTGTGCGCCGCAGGCGGCCGTTCGACACATCAATAAGCGGCTTCGGGACGGTGATCGCGATTCGCTGGCTGTCGGGTTCATCGGAGTAGATGTCCTTGTTCGGCCACCATGCACTCGCTCCGAGCCCTTCGTTCGCTGTCGCGACCCAGAGGCGCGCGAGACTGTCGCGCGCCCAGATAAATCCGCCATCCCACGGAGGTCGCACCGCGACAATCGGTTTGCCGTGGTAGTAGACAGAAATTTTCTTGCTTGCTCCGATCGGCTGCGGCGCGACCAACTTTACGAAAAACGCGTTGCTGTCCCGCCGAGCGCCGAGCTCGAGTCCATCCTGAACGATGCTGTCGACGACGAGCGGCAGCTGGAGATCGATCTGCATCTCCCGCGCGGGTTTGAGCACGCGATACGTGATTGCGTTGTAGCCGCTGATACTGCTGTCCGCGGGGCGCACCCTGACGTGCAAATCGTAGAACGAAGCATCCCACCACGCGCGTTCCGGAGTGTTTGACCCGCGAATCGTATCGGCGTGGGTGAAGACCAATGGCTTCGTTGTGTCGGCCTGGGCAATCACGACTGTCGGGCCAAAGATCAGAGCGAGCGCGAGTTTGTTCAGCATCGATGATTTGGTTTGCGAGAAATGCAAATCGTTTGCGTGCTCACAACTACAACGGAACAGGTGCGAGGTATGAGGAACGGCGCGCCGAGATAAGGTTCACGACGTCGTGACGGCGCTCCTCGCATTCAAGTATGGGCGGTGCTTTCCGCCTCGAACCGTCTGCCGCGCCGTTACCCGTAGCTCGCAACGGTTTTGCTCGCACCTCGCACCCGTTCAGTTGCAGTTCGCGCGTGCTCACACCCCGCACTCGTTCCGTTGTTGTTCGACACCATAGCCCTACCTGGATGCCCCTTTTCCGATCTCGTATTCCTTGGGCGGTTCAGCGCCGAGAAGGTTCTCGACGAAATAATCCCATCGCCGCCGAACCATGTACGGCTCGTTTCCAAAACCGTGGGTGCGGTTCGGCAACAGGATCAGATCGAAATCCTTGTTCGCGGCAATCAACGCGTTCACCACGAGTAGTGTGTTGTAGGGCGGAACGTTGTTGTCCATCGTTCCGTGCGCGAGGAGAAGTTTCCCCTTGAGATTTTTGGCGTAGATCTCGTTTGCTTCGGGCGCGTAGCTGTCACTTCCGTCAGCCTTTCGCACGAGCAGGCCCTGATAGCGCTCGCCCCAGTCGTCTTCGTACTCGCGCTGGTCGTGATTTCCTGCTTCCGATATTCCAACCTTGAAGAAATCGGGGTAGCGAAACATCGCATCGGCGGCGGCAAATCCTCCCCCCGAGTGCCCGTAGATTCCGGCGCGATCGATATCGATCCAACGGTAGCGGCCCGCAAGCTCCTTCATGCCCGCTACCTGGTCCGGCAGCGTGTTGTCACCCATCCGCGCGTAGTAGGCGTCGTGAAAGGATTTGGATCGCCACGGAGTTCCCATTCCGTCGATCTCCACGACGACAAACCCGAGCTCCGCGAGCGCCTGCGCATCGCCGCGCGCGGGTGAGAAGCTGCGGCTCCCGACGCTGCCGGTTTGGGGGCCCGGGTAAATGTGATTGATGATCGGATACTTCTTTGTCGAATCGAGATTCGTCGGCGTGTACAACAGGCCGTAGAGGTCGGTCTTGCCGTCGCGCGCCTTGACCGTGATCGGCTGTGGCGGCTTCCATCCTGTGGCGAGAAGCCGCGAGATGTCAGCTTTCTCCAGGGTGAGCACGGCCTTCCCATTGAGATCGCGCAGCACCGAAATCTGCGGTACGTCGGGGCGGGAGTAGGTGTCGACGAAGTACCGACCGGTCGGCGAAAGCGCGATGTCGTGGTCGGCATTTTCGGGAGTGAGCAATGTCAGGCCTTTGCCGTTCATTCCCACTTTGTAAAAATGACGGAAGTACGGATCGCGTCCCGGCTCCTTGCCGTTGCCGACGAAATAGAGCGTTCGGTTCGTCGCGTCCACTCGCAGAAGCTCGGCGACGTCGCCCTGACCGGTTGTGATCTTGTTCTTCAGTTGTCCCGTGGTGAGGTCGTAGAGGTAGAGCTGCCCCCAGTCGTCGCGCTCAGAGAACCAGATGACCTCGTTTGTCGCCGGCAGAACTCGCCAGTTGGCCATGCCGTTGCCCGATTCGTACTGCGTCGCGACATCTTCGTGCAGCACGTCACGCACCGCGCCCGTCGATGCATCCGCAACGCGCAGCACCTCGTGCTTGTGATCCCGCGAAGTCGACACGAAGGCGACGTGCGATCCATCCGGATACCATTGCACGTCCGTCCAGCCTTCGTCTCCACGACAGATGATATGATCGCAGAGCGTCGAGCGGTGCTGGTCGGCGGGCATCTGCAATCGAATCACGCGTGGTGCGTCGACGTCGATGATCACACGCTGAATCGTCGTGACGATGCTGTCGCCCGGTAGCGGGTACTTCCACGCCTCGAGTGTCGGATGTCCAATCCGCGTGCTGACGAGATACATCTCGCCGACGCCGCGCTGGTCCTGCTGAAAAGTTGCGATTCGCCGCGAATCGGGAGACCAGACCAGAATGGGCCGATCGCTCTTGATCCACCCGGCGTTGTCGGTGGCGTAGCCGAAATCCTTTACGCCATCGGTGGTGAGCTGGGTCTCGCGGCCGGTTGCGATGTCGCGCACCCAGAGATTGTCCGCGCGGATGAAGGCCGCGCGCTTGCCGTCGGGTGAGACGATCTCTGGTGCTTGCCGAACTGGGCGCTGCCCAAATTCTGCGCGTGCCCGCGACAGCTCGTTCGCATCGATCGCCGCGCCGCAGCGTTCCGTCTCAGAGCTGCAAACGCTTCTGAGCGCGCGGGTCGGATCGACGACGACGAGATCGACACCGCCCGCACGACTACTGCGGTACCAGAAGCGGTCGCCGCCCAGCCACGAAGGCTGCACACCGATCCCCGACACAAGCGGCATCACGTTGTTCCGAAGGAATCTCTCGGCGCGCGCGTAATCCGCGGCGGTCAGCCGCTCCGGTGGCTGCTGTGAAGAGGCAGGCACCGCAACGCCCGCAAAAAGCGAAAGAGCGGCCCCCATCGTTCTGGCGGCGCGCGCCGTGTCTGACAGCGCTATTCGGACTTTTTCTGTGTGGGCGATCATCGTTTATCTCCCTCCTGTCGCGGGAGTTGCAGCAGGTCGCGGCCACAGGTTGTCGCTGGGATCATGATCGGGAAATCTCCCGCCGGGATCGAGCGTGATCCTCGATATCGGCCGGCCTCCGAAATTCATAGCCGCGTTAAAAGTCCGGCTTCCGGAGAACCACACGGAAACCGGAAAGGTTACGATCGCCGTGTTCGCATCGACGAACGTTTCGTTCGGCACCGGTCTCGGCGCTCGCGCGCCAGGCGCGAACTCGACCTTGAGAATTATTGGCGCTGGCATTTGCCCCGCCTGATGAACCGTGACGATCGTTTGGTCGCCTGACGTTTTCACGTTCTGAATCGATTCATCCGTTGATTCCGTCGTGAACAGCCAGTAGTTCCAGAACCAGCCGAGGTCCTGGTGCAGCGCGTTATTCATGAAGAACGCGTAATCCCAGGGCGACGGATGCTTGAATTTCCATGCCTTGGCGTACTCGCTCATCGCGCGCTGCACTGCGGTGTCGCCGACGATTCCGCCAAGCGAGGACAGCATCATTGGCGCCTTCTCGTAAGCCGCGAACCCATACAGTGGCCCAGCGTAATTCTCATCCCACATGAGAGGCGCTTCGAGGTCGTTTCCGCTCATCCTGCCGTAATTCATGCCGAGGCTGTCGAGCACCGCGGGCCTGTGAGCGTAGTCCGCGTCCGAGAGAATGTTCATGTACTGATTGAAACCCTCGTCCATGAAACCGTACCAGGTTTCATTGACACCCACCATCATCGGCCACCACTGGTGTCCCGTCTCGTGATCGGCGGCGAACACGGCCGACATGATGAACATCGGATATTCCATCCCGATCTCAGGACCGTCGACCATCGTGAGCTGCGGATACGCGTATGGCATCCAGAGCTTGGAGTAGAACTCGAGTGCGTGTCTAACGACGGGTCCGCCCTGTGCGTATTGCTGTGCGTGCCCCGGCAGGTAGAGAATATTGATCGGCACTGGACCTCGCCCCGGAATCGTCGCGCGCGTCGCGTCCCATACGAACTGATTCGATGTAGCCCATGCGACGTCTCCGACTGTGTCAGCAACGAAATGCCACGTGAGTCGATTCCCAGTAGCCGTGGATTTCCCCGGACCCCGCTCGGCGGCCGAGACGATCGTTCGAAGGGAATCAGAGTCGAGGACGTGCGAGAGGCGTTCGCGCGCGGTCGAAGTTAGAACTTCGGTGGGATTTTGCAGGACGCCCGTCGATCCGACAATCCATCCCGCAGGCACTTCGATGCTGACATCGAAGTGCCCGTAATTGTTGTAGAACTCTGCCGGTCCCAGGTAGGGCTCGGTGTCCCATCCCCGCTCACAATGTGGCGGTCCGTAGCAAATCACATCGGTCCGCAAATCATCGAACACCGCCACGCGCGGATACCACTGGCCGACTTGGTAAAGTGTGTCCGCCCAGCGCCCCCCTCGCTCCCCACGCCCGTTTTCAACGCGAGCAACCCGGTAATGCCAGTCGGCCTCGAGCGTCCCGCTGCTGTGGCCGGCGATCGGCGTCGCGAGCGGAATTCGCGCTGAGGTGCTTTTTAGCACGGTCGAAATCGGCGTCGTCCTCCGCCGGGATCCAGGAATCGCTGCGCCGAGGGTGTCGCCGATGTCTATCGTCTGTCCGTTCGCGACCAGTCTGGTGATCTGCATTCCGTCGGTGACGTCGCCTACTCCCTCCAGCCGCGCCGCATCCGGCCTGTAGATGTTCTGGTCGAGGCGCAGCACTATCGAGCGCATCGCGGAGTCGCTGTTGTTCCGAATCGTGACGGTCTCTCGGCCCGTGATTACCGACGTCGCGGGATCGAGGCTCGCGTTGATTCGGTAGTCGGTCCAGAGCTGCCAATAGTTCCGGCCGGGCCTTCCGGTAGAATCGCGCGTACCCGCCTTGAAGGCGCGTTGAATCGACCAGGTCATCGGGATGTCGCGACGGACGGCGCGCTCGGGAATTGCGCCGTTCGTTGATTGCCGTCCAGCCGGCGCGCCCTGCGAGTACGCCGGCGACGCAGCCAGAACAAAAGCGAGAGTGACGGGGACGACGAGAGCGACGAAAGATCGTGAGGACATCGATGCTCCTGAGGTTGACGGCCGGCGTGCAACCCAGCCGCGAAAGATTTGTCCTGCGAAAAGTAGTTCATCGACGCCCGGCAGCGTATGATTCCGGTGCGTGGTCAAGGAGATGAGAATGCAGTTCCGCCTGGAAGATGCGATTCCCATTCTGGAGAGAACTCCACGAGTACTCTCGGCGCTGCTCGACGAGCTGCCGACCGGATGGATCGATGCCAGGGAATCCCCTGACGCATGGAGTCCGGGTGAAATAGTTGGCCACCTCATACACGGCGAGCGAACCGACTGGATTCCGCGCGCCCGAATAATTCTCAAGCAGGAGAGCTACCGCCGCTTCGAGCCGTTCGATCGTTTCGCCGAATTGAAGACGGAGCGCCCGGTGCGGGAGCGACTGGAGGAGTTCGAGAGTTTACGCGCCGGGAATGTTGCGACTCTTCGCGGCTGGAACCTCAAGGAAAAGGATCTGGACCTCACCGGAGAGCATCCAGAGTTGGGAACCGTGACATTGCGACAGCTACTCGCGACGTGGGTCGTGCACGACGTTTCGCACGTCGCACAGATCACGAGAACGATGGCGCGGGAGTACACCGACGCTGTAGGGCCGTGGACCGAGTACTTTCGAGTTCTGCAGAGGGAGATTGCACAATAATGGCGGGACTACGGAGAGGCGGTGCCAGGTACTCGGTACCTCGTATCTGGTACCGCTGTTCAGATAGCCTCAAACACACTCTGACTTCACTATGCGCTACGTGATGAAGCAAAAGCTCCTCTCATGGGGCGACGACTTCACGATCAAGGATGAACAGGGGAACGACGCCTACTTCGTCGATGGCAAGGCCCTGAGCTTCGGCGACAAGCTCTCGTTCCAGGACATGAACGGAAAAGAGCTCGTCTACATCGAGCAAAAGCTTTTGAACTGGGGACCAACGTACGAGCTATGGCGCGGCGATCAGATGCTGGCCGAAGTGAAGCGCGAGCTGTTCTCGTTCATCCACCATCGCTTCACTGTCGACGTTCCCGGCCCCGACGACCTCGAAGCAGAGGGAGATTTTCTCGACCATGAGTACACATTTACGCGCGGCGGTCGCAGCATCGCGACTGTGTCCAAGAAATGGTTTTCGTGGACGGACACTTACGGAATAGATGTCGTCGATGGCGAGGACGCAGTGCTCATTCTCGCGTCGGCCGTCGTAGTCGACATGGTCTGCCACCGCGACGACGGCAAGCGGCGCTAGTCTACCTCGACCCTACGTGGAAGTCGTGCTCGAGTACCATGTTGGATGGTAGAACGACTTTCTCTTCCAATGTGCTGCGCCCCGCAACTCCGACCTTTGCCGTGATCTGCGCGCCCCGGGTGAAGCCGCACATCAAATAGGACCCGTCACTGCCGGTGTCTGTCTCGACAGTTCGCTGCTGGTTGGTCGATACGAGTTTTCCGTGCTGCTCTACCCAGAGTATCTGCCATGTCGCCCACACGTGAGCGCGCGGAACTGGATTCCCGGCAGCGTCCTTCACATAGCCAGCGGCGATCCCCTGAGCTTCCGTCCCCGTCTCATTCTGTCCGCACAAAGTCCGGCGAATCGTCCCGTACGACGGAACGAGCACGTTGGCCTCACCATGTGAGCCAGCCGGCAGTGAAATGCTCTGCACTCTGTCAGCAACGTGATAAAGTCGGAGCCGTGGATGTTCGAAGACGATCGAGTCGGTGATCGCGCCATCCACAGCCAGCGCATAATGCCCACCGGCGCCGGTTGCGGTCTTGAAACGCCCACCGCCTGTCGAAACCTCGACGCCAGCCAGCGGACGACCTGTTGTGCTGTCGTACACGATGCCCGTAATCACAGATTGCGCAGCGGGAGGACGCGAGTCCGCGTCAGCGGAATCAGTCGCCGGCGTCGTGCCAGACGATGCATCGGCGCCAGACGACGAACCAGTGGAAGCGCTCGTTGGAATTCTTGCAGCCGGAGCCGCCGTGCCCGCGGGACGCGCCGCGCCACCGACTTCCTGATATCCGACCAGAGTGTCGCGCACCGCTGTCGGCGAGCCCGCATCAGGCGAGGCGACTTGCGCGACGCGCGGCATTCTGATGTACCACCTCGGTATGATCCACTGACCTCCGGGCAGCTGCTGAAAGTCCACGCGCCCGCTGGTGCGGGCGATGCGCAGAGGAACCGGCAGATTCACGTAGTCGAAGTTGAGCGAGCGGAGCAGATTGGACCGTGGATCAAGCCAGAGTACTCCTGTCAGCTCGGGCTGAAATCCGATTCGTGCCGGTTTGAACTCGAGGCCCGTCAGACCAATCTCCGGTCCATAGCCGCGGATGGCTGCGTAGCAGTGCGATCTCACGAACTGTTCCGACACCAGCAACGCTGCATCCGGAGCGCGGTACACGTCTCCGCCGGCAACAGCGCTGCGCCGCGCTGAATCGACCTGGTCCCACGAAATTCCGACCGCCGGCCTTCTTCCTACGTGCAGTCGCTGCTCGGTACGCTCGCTGACTACACGGAGATCCCGGTCGAGCGCGCGCTCGTAAAGATCGATGTCCATTGGAACGAGGCCCTTCGCCTCGGTCATGGCGCTTGCGCTCAATGCCTTCTGGATTTCCGCCCACAGGTCGCCAGTCGGATTGCCCGGACCGCCGAGCTGCTGGCAGGAGGTCTCGCTGCGCGCAACCACAGGCGGCGGATTACGAGTCGGCGCGACACCGGCCCGAACGTGAATCGGCTCGCCTACTATGTGCAGCAATACCGAATTCCATGTGTCGTAGCCGACCTTGTCGACACGGACGACATATGCACCGCTACCCGGCGCATGAAGCACAGTATGTCCGCCCTGATCGCTGAAATTCCCGAGCACGCTGTTGCCGTGATCGTCGAGCAGCAGCACGCTGGCGCCGACAATCGGTTTGCCGGTGGACAGCTCGACGACCTCAATGAGTACATCCTGCGCG
>DASQPS010000023.1:0-4066 GCA_035643845.1 Gemmatimonadaceae bacterium
CCGCTCACTCGAACAGCTCAAGGAACTGGACTCGGCCTGGCAATTAGCCGTGAGTTCGCGAGGGCAATGGGCGGCGACATAACCGTGCAGAGCGAGCTTGGCCGTGGGTCGGCTTTCACTCTCGTGCTGCCGCGATATCACCACGTCGCGGGCGACCGCGAAAGCGGGATTTGACCAAAAGCCGCGAGCAAAGCGAGCGGCGTTGGCGAAATCACGGCGGAGCGATTTGCCCCGCAAAGCGGAGGCAAATCGGGACGGCGGGATTTGAACCCGCGACCCCCTGAACCCCATTCAGGTGCGCTACCGGGCTGCGCTACGTCCCGTTTTCGCAGAGCAAGTCTTCCGCGAAACAGACTGGGGAGTATAGTCGCTATCGCGAGCCCCTACAACCGTTTTAGCCCGTTTGGTCTTCTGTTGCCGCCAATCGGGATAGATTTTTGCAGGAGACCGGCGCTCAGATGCCAACGTTTTCTTTTTCAGGGCGGGCCTCAAGTCCGGTCTGGCAAAAAACCTCACTCGTTGCCAAATGTCCTCGTCCCGCCCGAGCGGTGAATCGGCAGCGCTCGATTGATGAACGATAAGGCGGAAAAACATCCGCTCGCTGGACGCGCTCCAAAACCGCGCGAGCCAGAGCCAACCGCCATCACGCCGATCGGCAACTCGCGGCTATCGGAGACTATCAAACACGGCGGGCGCATCTACCAGCTCATGGTGGAAAGTGTTCGCGACTACGCGATCTTCATGCTCGACCCCGCCGGATATATCGCGAGCTGGAATATCGGCGCCGAGCGCATCAAGGGTTACACGGCATCCGAAATCATCGGCAGACATTTTTCGGTTTTTTATCAGCAATCCGATATCGATGCCGGTAAACCGCCGCACGAGCTTGAGGTCGCCCAGCGCGACGGACAATTCGAAGACGAAGGCCCGCGCGTCAGAAAAGACGGAACCGTTTTCTGGGCAAATGTCCTCATCACTGCGGTACGAGATACCGACGGGACTCTAATCGGATTTGTGAAGGTGACGCGGGATCTGACCGAGCGGCGCGCGTTGCAGCAGCGCGCTCTCGCCGACGCGCGGCGGCTCGCAGAAGCCGAGGCGGCGAATTCAGCGAAGGCCGAATTTCTTACCGCCATGTCGCACGAGCTTCGGACTCCACTCAACGCGATCGGGGGATACACGGACCTCCTCACACTCGGACTTGGCGGCCCGATTACCTCGGAGCAGATCGAGTACCTCGAGCGCATTCGCAAGAGTCAGCACCACCTGATGGGGATCATCACCGATCTGCTCAACTTCAGCCGGATCGAAGGCGGCCACATTACCTACGAAATTGTCCCGATCGTCCTCAGCGAAGTCGTGGACTCGGTGCTGCCGATGCTTGAGCCGCAATCCATCTCGAAGGGCGTGTGGCTGACGCGCGGGATTGTCGAGGAAGGTGCGACCGCGCTCGCTGACCGTTCGAAGGTGTCCCAGATTCTGATGAATCTTCTTTCGAATGCAGTCAAATTCACAGCGAGCGGCGGGCAGGTAACCGTCGCGGTCTCGACCACTCCTGGAACCGCCAATCTATCGATTACAGATACGGGAACTGGCATTGCACGAGAAAAGCTCAGCTCGATCTTCGAGCCGTTCGTGCAGCTTGGACGCTCACTGAGCAGCGCACACGAAGGCACAGGCCTCGGCCTCTCGATCTCCAGGGATCTCGCTCACGCAATGAACGGAGACCTTACCGTTACCAGCGCAGAAGGAGTCGGCTCTACCTTCACACTTACGCTTCCGCGCAGTAGCTGACGCGAGGCGCCGCGTTCTGCTCGACAGTGTCACGAGCAATCACGCGGTAACGATCTTCCCCACATAAAAATTCCCGAACTCGGCGTACTTCGCGCTGACCTCGTCGAAGCGCATGTCGGTCACGAGCTTTTTGAATTCGAGCGGATCCGCCGCGAAAAGTGTAACTCCCCACTCCCATGCATCGAGGCCGATCGCGCCTGTAATCACCTGCTGTACTTTCCCCGCGTAGCGCCGACCTGTCCAGCCGTGCGCCTGCATCAGCCTGCTGCGCTCGTCGAGCGAGAGACTGTACCAATTCTCGTCGGGGTTTCTGCGTTTGGACATCGGATAGAAAGAAACGTACGGCTTGTCAGATGGTAGATCCGGATAAAGGCGGCGCCTTACGTGCGGGCTGCCAAGCTCGGTAGCCGCACGATCCGCGAGCTCCCGTGTGAATTCCTCGTCGCCGACTTTTCCGCCGCGATCTTCGGCGCGCCGCGCGAGGTCCGCAGTGATGTGGTAGAGGCCAGCCTCGGTCACACTAAGGAAAGCATAGACGGGCTCGACGAGTTTTCGGAACGAGGTCCCTGCTACCTGACTCTGCGCTGCGTCAATGGCGTCGAGCGACTCCCGGAAATGAATGATCATGACGTCGGAGGTGGATCCGACGAGTTTCGCTATGCAGCTCCAGCCGGCGTCCGGCGCTTTAGACGACTTCCTGGATTTGTGCGACGCTTGTATGGTCGAAGCCTTCACCAGCGTCGCCGCTGTGCTGCGGAGCAACGCCTGCAGGCGCGTGGGAGACACGCGCTGAGGATCGACACGAAAGATCTGGTGAAGGGCGTACCAGCCTTCGAGCGTTGCGGGTGGGTGCGCCGATTCCGATATGCTCATCAAGTAAAGCTACGCCAACGCCGCCTCGCGCTGCAGCGGCAAGCTAAGCCGGTCGCGTCGGCAGTCTATAGTTTCTGCCCCTGATCGCTACAAGCAGTGTCGGGACGACGAAAAGAGTAATCGGCGTCGACAGCGTAAGGCCACCGATGACGGCGAGCGCGAGAGGCTTCTGGAGCTCGCTCCCGGCCCCGAGTCCAAGCGCGAGCGGCAACAGGCCGAAAAGAGTGCATAGCGTCGTCATGAGAATCGGCCTGAGCCGCACCCGCGCGGCTTCGATGATCGCCTGGGCGAGCGGTAGGTCGTCCGTCTGCATCCGGTGACGAGTGAAATCGAGAAGGATAATTCCGTTTTTCACGATGAGGCCGACCAATAGAATGAGCCCCATGAAGGACGAGACATTGAGGGCCGTACGCGTGATGAGGAGCAATCCGATCGCACCCACGAACGACAGTGGCGCCGCGAGTAGCACGATGAGCGCTTCGACGAATGATTGAAATTGAATGACCATGACGGCCACGACGCTCGCCGCCGCGAGTGCGAGCACCAACAGCATTCCGCGGAATGCCGCCTGCTGGCTCGCGTATTGTCCGCCCAGCTCGAGACGAATCCCTGCCGGCGGAGGGTGCGCGGCGAGGACTCCTTTCACGTCCTTCATAACGGCGCCGAGCGATCTGCCGCTGACATCGGCTGTCATGGCGATCATCTGCTGCTGATCTTCCCGAAGAAGCTCGGCACGCGTTTCGATCGGAGTGAATGACGCAAGTGCGCCGAGCGGGACGGGCGCTCCGCCTTGTGACGACAGTACCGGAAGAGACGTAATCTCCGACGCGTTGAAGCGCACGCTGTCGGGCGCGCGAACGCGAACTGCGACCGAGCGATCCTCGAAGCGAACTTCGCCGGCAGGCACCCCCAGAAGCGCCCCCATTGCTGCGTCAGCCACCTTTTGCGGCGTAAGGCCCGCGCGATTTGCTTCCGCTTCACTCACTCGCATATCGAGCTCGGCGCTGGGCTCGCTGACGCCGCTGAATAGATCTTCTATTCCCGGAACGTCGGTCATGCGGGGCTCGATGCTTTTCGCGTAAGCCTCGAGGCGGTTGAGATCCGGGCCGAACAACTTGATCTCGACCGGTAGGGCTGAGCCGGCAAGATCGTTGATCACGTCCGACAGAATCTGCACAAACTCGATGTGCAGACGCGGCACGGCGCTCTGAATTCGGTCGCGCACATCGTCGATGACCTCGAAGATGGTCCGTGACCGATCGCTCTGCGGTTTGAGGCGGGCAACGATGTCGCCGGTGTTCTGTTCCGTCGCAAAAAGCCCAAGCTCGGCGCCCGTGCGTCGCGAGGTGCCGACGATCTCCGGCGTGGCGGCAAGAATTCGCTCGGCGATGTGGACTTC
>DASQPS010000024.1:0-2047 GCA_035643845.1 Gemmatimonadaceae bacterium
CGGGCGAGGGTTTGCCGCGGCCGGATCTCTCCGTTGGCGACGGCGTCTACAAGTCTTCTGACGGCGGCCGAACCTGGCAGCACCTCGGCCTCCGCGAGGCGCAGCAGATTCCGCAGATCGCGGTCGATCCTGGAAATCCACTCATTCGACGTCCGCGCCCGCCTCGACTAGAAGCTGCCTTGGCGCGGCGAGCCTAGTCTAACTACTCGAACAGGCATGGAGTCATTCTTCCTCGAGTTTTGCGAGCAACTTGGTGGGAGCAGTCATACGATAGCCATCACGCAGGAGTTCTTTGAGCTCCGGCCAATCGCAGTCACGGTCCAACCAGACGCCAATCCATCCACTCGGCCCAACGTACGGCGGCTTGAAAAACCGATCCGGCGCGGCATCGATCATCAGTAGCTGATTTACCGGCTTCGCCTTGCACCAGACAGCGTTTCGGCCGTCGCCGTGGTGATTGTTCGCCTTTGCGTACATCGCGAAGATCTTGTTCTTGACGCGAAAAGTTGGCTCACCCCACGCCTCCACTTCGTGGGCTTGGGGAAAGCTGAGACAGAGTTTGCGAAGGCGGGAAAGTGGACTCGGAGGCATTAGTCAAGGCTGGGCTTCGACTTATCGTCTCATGGTTGTGGCGCTCTCTCGGACGGAGCCGAAAAATTGTTAACTGCTGAGCGGCCAAGTCGTCTAACAGGTGTAAAATATCACGTCGAAATTATGTTTTCCGGCGACGTTTCTGGACCTCGTCACGGCAACCCATTTTCCCATCCTTGCTAATGCATCGGCCTTTTCTGTTCTCAACAGGGATCGAAAACAGCTACCCCTTATTGCCAGGCGGCCGGCGTGTCGACGAGATGGAGAAGTGTGGACACTACGATCGGTGGCGCGAGGATTTCGGGCTCGTGCGCGAGCTCGGCGTACAGGCGCTGCGTTATGGGCCCGCATACTATAGGACTCACGTCGGGCCCAACAAATTCGACTGGAGCTCCGCCGACGAGCCCATTCAGGACCTGCGCGCTCAGGGTATCGAGCTGATCGCAGATCTCTGTCACTTTGGCGTCCCGGATTGGCTCGGTGGATTCCAGGACCCGGCGTTCCCGGTTCTTTTCGCGGAATACGCGCGGGCATTCGCGCGACGCTATCCGTGGGTGCGCTACTACACGCCGGTAAACGAGATCTTCATCTGCGCCAGCTTCTCGGCGCTGCGCGGTTACTGGAACGAAGGTCTGCAGGACGAAGGCGCGTTTGCGAGAGCGATTCGAAATCTGTGCATGGGTCACGAGCTGGCAGTCGAAGCGATTCTCGCCGAGCGTCCTGACGCCATAATCGTCCAGAGCGAATCGATCGAGCACTTTCATCCCGCCGGAAAGAAAGCGGAGCCCAAAGCCGCGCGCGAAAACGCTTTCAAGCACCTCTCGCTCGATTTGACGCTCGGCCGCGAGCTGGCTCCGGGAATGGCGAGCTTTCTCAACGCGAACGGAGTGACGTCGAACGACTTGAGCTTCTTTCGTGAGAAGCGCGGCATCGGCCAACGCTGGCTAGGACTCGACTACTATCCGACTTGCGAGCACCGCATGTCGTCGACGGGGAAATGCACCACCGCACGCAAAGGGATGGGATTCAGGCTACTCGCCGCCGAGTCCTATTCGCGCTACCGGATCCCGCTCTTTCATTGCGAGACGACTCGAGTGAGCTCGCTGGCGGTCGATTGGCTGCAGGGCCAGTGGGAAGACATCCTCGCGCTGCGCACCGCGGGAATCCCTGTGATGGGTTTCACCTGGTTCTCGCTAACGGATCAAATCGACTGGCAGCACGCGTTGAGGGTCGAGAAGAACGAGGTGCACCCGGTCGGGTTGTACGATCTACAGCGACGGATCCGCCCAGTCGGTGTCGCGTATCGCGAGCTGATCGCGGCTAACGAAGGAATGCCGGCCCTGCCGGCGGTCGCTGCGGAGACTCGGCGAGAGGCGTAGCTGGTCCACCGCGCCGGGCTCCTGGAGTCTGGCCACCGAGACGATTTTCATCCGGATGAAACGGATTTTCCCGGATT
>DASQPS010000025.1:0-3932 GCA_035643845.1 Gemmatimonadaceae bacterium
AACGGATGCACGATGAGTGCGTGCAGAGCCTCGGGCTTGAGAGTCACGATGTCAGCCCCGGCCGTTGCGCATTCGGAAAACTGGAGCGCATTGCGCGGCGATGCCGCCATCACATCACACTCTTCACCGCCGGCGTCGAGAACGTTCTTGATATCGGCGAGCGCCTGAGCGCCAGAGTGGCCGAAGCTCTCGAGCACGTCGAGGGTGACCCGCACAACCGACGCGCCCGCCTTCGATGCGAGCACTGCCTGAGCGCCGTTGAAGACGAACGTCGCGCATATCACCACGCCCTCGGCCGTAAGCTTCGCGATCGGAATGAGCGAATCTTCGACGAGCGGTATCTGGACAATGATGTGGTCGGAGACCTTAGCGAGCTCTCGCGCCTCAGTGTAAATGTCGGTTGACGTCACGGCCGCGACTGGGACGCAGATAGGAAGCGCGAACTCGCGAGCTATTTCTTCGAGGCGTTCCTTCTCGGTTCCTCCTGGAGTGTCAGCGCTGAACGCGACGTGCGAGAACGCCACCCCGTTGGCCAATCCGGCCGCAGCGGCATTCCGGATCTCATCGACGTTGACGCTCTCGAGATAGATGTTCATTCAAGTCCCAGGTAAAGGTCTTTCGGATATTCGACCCTATCGAGAAATAAAGCGTGCGGAGGTGCGGGCGGAGAGACCTGACTGTTGTCGGTTTGTTCGAGGAGCTCGGCAATCGCATCTGGTGAGCGTTTGCCCTCGCCGATTTCGAGCATCGTGCCAACAAGGAATCGCACCATGTGATGCAGGAACCGGCTGGCCTCGATCTCGAAGATGAGACCGCCCTCGCGCTCGATCCATGACGCACGTCGAACAATGCATCGGTGGTCGTCGTGCTCCGGCGCGGTTCCCTTGACCGCGAAAGCCCTGAAGCAATGCTCGCCGAGCAGGGACGCTGCCGCAGCGGTCATCCGCTTCAAGTCGATGGGTTTGTGCCAAACCAGCTCGTGCCGGCGGCGAAACGGCGAAGATGCGAGATCGTCTGTGCCTACGAAGTAGCTGTAGCGCCGGGAAATCGCGCTATAGCGGGGGTGAAACTCGTCACGCATGTCGAAGGCAGCCGCAATCCATACATCGTCCGGTAGAATGGCGTTCATCGATCGTCGGAGGGCGAGAGCACTCCACTTCTCGGGTACGCGCGCACCCGCGGCCTGGCCACGCGCGTGCACACCAGCGTCCGTTCGTCCGGCGCCTACCACCGTTATTGGAGCTCCACACAGTTTTGAAACCGCGACTTCGAGAACTCCCTGAACCGTTCTTTGATCAGGCTGCCGCTGCCAGCCCGAGAACCCCGCGCCATCGTAGTGCATCACGAGCTGCACGGAACGCGACAGCATCGCGTGAAATTATCCCGCGATGGCGCACTGTCAAGGAACGTAACCTATTGGAGATGATTGACTTTCGCTGGTTCGATGGTCAATGTGGATCGTTCACGCCCCCAGTCCCAAGCTGATCTCCACCGATGGCCCCACGCACGCTCGCCGGATTATCAACTGTACTCGCTTCGGTCGGAAACGTCGCAGAAGCTCTGAACGCCCTGAGCCAGGACGTATCGGAGCACGACAAGAACGGCAGCATCGTCCTATTTATCTATGATGCCCGGCGCGACCTGTTCTCGCAGCGTCTCATCCCAGCCGCGGAGGGAATGCGCACCGCGCAGCTGGAGATCGCCGTTGACCATCTGCCTAGCGCAGTAAGACGTACGTTGGTCGCCGGCAGACAATTCGCGGATCTGGGCCCTGAGTCGGGAGATTACCAGAAACTCCTGGGCGTCGGCGCCTCGCCCGAGGCGGGAGTTCTTCTGCTGCGCGGGCTTCTCGTCGATGGAGAGCTCGCGGGAGTTCTCGCACTTTCGGAACCGAAGACGCGCTTCGGAACTCGGCTTTCTGAAAAAGTCACCGCAGCGGTCGACCTCTTCGCGCTTGCGTTCGCTCGGCTCGCTGAACGTCGCGCACGAGAGGAAGCCGTGCGGACGCTGGAGGATCTGACCAAAGCGCTCAACGACGAGCACGCCCGCGCCGTGCAGGATCTGCAGCGCAAATTGTCGGAAGCACAGGCCGCCTTGAGCGGGAAGGGCGCCGGCGATTCCATTCGAGTGTCGCAGCTGAAGAGAGCGATCGAAGTTGCTGCTGTCGAAGCCCGCGCCACGGCCGAGAGGTTATCTGCGGTCGAAGAGCAGGTGAGAGTCGCGGTGACGAAGCTCGAGAAGGCGCACGTGCAGCTTCACGCCCAGGGTGAGGCGCTCCAGGCGCAGAGCAACATCATCTATCGCGTAGAGCAGACGCTTCGCGAGGCCACAGCCGGTCGCGCCGACTCCAGCAAGATTCTCGAAGAGGTGCTGCAGATCGTCACCTCGAAAGAGCAAGCATCCTCGCTGTAGCGAACCGACAATGAGTGTTCCCCTGAACGCGCTCCAGGGCGCGATCCACAAGCTCGCGTTCCGGGAGCCCCTGAGCGCCGAGGACGCCGAAGCTGCGTTCGATGTGGTGATGCGCGGCGAAGCGACCGCGGTCCAGGTTGCCGCGCTGCTCTCCGCGCTTCGCGCATCCGGCGAGAGCTCCGACGTTGTAGCCGGAGTCGTAAGAGCGCTCCGAAGCACAATGGTCGCTCTCACCGCTGCCGATCCAGAGGGCCTGGTCGACACTTGCGGCACCGGCGGGGGAGCAATCCCGACCTTCAATATTTCGACTGTGGCCGCATTCGTCGCAGCAGGAGCAGGCGTCCGAATCGCAAAGCACGGTAACCGGTCGTTCACGACCAAATGCGGTAGCGCCGACGTGCTGGAGGCTCTTGGAGTCCCCATTGAGCTGCCGGTTCCGGTTATGGAGGCGTCTCTCCGCGACGCGGGCATCGTCTTCATGTTCGCCCCGCTCATGCATCCCGCGATGCGGCACGTGGGTCCGGTGAGACGCGAGCTCGGCATTCCGACCGTGATGAATATCGTTGGTCCACTTGCGAATCCTGCGCGCGCAGGAAGGCAGGTCGTAGGGGTTGCTGATCTGGAGCGTGCTCCGATTCTGGCCGGCGCGCTGTCAGCGCTTGGGACGACCCACGCGATGGTCGTGTATGGCGAGCCTGGTCTCGACGAGGTTTCTCCGCTTGGCCCGACGCACGTTGTCGAAGTGCGGAACGGCTCGACCAATCGCTGGACGATCCATCCAGCCGATCACGGCTTCAAGAATGTGTCGCGCGAAGAGCTCGCCGGGAGCGAACCCGCGGAGAACGCGCGGATCATTACGGCGATATTGGATGGCAAGGGAAAAGCGGGTGCCCGGGCGGCGACGATTCTGAACGCGGCGGCGGCGATCTACGTCAGCGGCGTGGTGAAATCGTACGAAGACGGCGTCGGTGCTGCGAAAAAATCAATCGATTCAGGAAGCGCGAAGTCGGTTCTAGATCGCCTGAGACGCGCTACCGCAAACGCAGCCAAGCCAATCAGTTAACAGGTTTACTTCTAGAACCTTCTCAAAACGCCGACCACGATGCCCTGGATCGATACATCGTTTTCGTGGACGTAAATCGGATTCATTGTTTCGTTCGCAGGCTGCAGCCTGATGCGCCCGTCGCGCTCGCGATAAAACTTCTTCACTGTGGCTGAAGTCCCGTCGATCAGCGCGATCACCATTTCGCCGTTGTCCGCGGTTGCCTTCTCATTGACGATGACGAAATCGCCGTCCCGAATTTGCTCGTCGATCATCGAGTTCCCGCGCACGCGGAGGACGTAATGGTTCCCGCCACGACGCACCAGATCTTCAGGAACTCCGATCGATTCCGGCATCTGGATGGCCTCGATCGGCAAGCCGGCAGCGACCGTGCCAAGAAGAGGCAGCGACATCGCGCGAGGCAGGACCTCTGACGGCATGACTTCGATACCGCGGCTCTCGTTGTACGCGCGCTTTA
>DASQPS010000026.1:0-5124 GCA_035643845.1 Gemmatimonadaceae bacterium
GCTCAGACACATCTCGATGCTGCCAGTCCTAATGGTCCGCGCAAGCGCGTCTTCTAATCCACGTTCCCGGCCAACATCATGACTCCTGCCAGAGAAGAAATAACGCGTTCGGAATCGCTCACCGCTCCGGTCGAGGATTACCTCAAAGCGATTTACACGATTGGAAGAGGATCAGGGCCAGCGGCGACGAATGAGATAGCGCAGCGTCTTGCGATTGCCCCAGCGTCTGTGAGCGGAATGGTACGGCGTCTCGCAGATCAGGGCCTTCTCGCGTACGAGCGTTATCGCGGCGTCAAGCTTACGGACAGCGGACGTCGCGCGGCGCTGCGCACGCTCCGACGGCATCGCGTCATAGAGGCGTATCTGTCTCTTGCGCTCGACTACCCGTGGGATCGAGTGCACGACGAGGCCGAGCGACTGGAGCATGCGGCCTCGGACGAGCTGGTGGACAGAATGGCGGCGACCATCGGCGAGCCGGAAGTCGATCCGCACGGCGCACCGATTCCGACGCGCGGGAGCTGTCGGTAACCGGGTGGGGGTGCTTCTTTCTTTTTTCAGCTTCGCGCTGATACTGCAGTTGCCGCAGCCAGCTCCTCAAGCCGTCCCGCGCACAATCGCAATCGATGAGGCCTTTGCTTCGCGCGCGAACCTGAAAATTGGCGATCGAGTAATTCTCTCGGCGTCACCGGCCGTGTCGAGTGGCGGATCTTCAGGTGGAATGCCGAGCGGATCCGTGCCCGCGTCGGCAGCAGAAACGGTCACGGTTGGCGCGATAGTGAAACGTGGAGCAGATCCGTCGGAGGTCGCGCGCGGCGATCTCGTGGCGCGGATGCACCTGGATCAGCTCCAGCGCATTTCCGGTTACGGCGATCGTGTCGATCGATTTGCGATCTCCACGACGCCGGCTGCGGATATTCAACAGACGCTCGACCGCATCAACCACGTCGCGTTCGGATTCAGGGCATATCGCTCGCGCGATATTGCCGTGGAAACTTCGCGAACTTTTCAGGTGGTGAGCCGCTTTCACCGGGCAATCGGTGTAATCACGATCGTCGCGAGCTCGGTATTCCTGCTTTGCATCATGGTGCTCAAAGTAGAGGAGCGCAGGCGTGACATCGCGGCGCTCAGGTTGATGGGAGTGTCGAGGTCGTCGGTAGTGCGGACGATCATCATCGAAGCGGCGGTGGTATCGGTGCTCGGCAGTGTACTCGGAGTGGTGATCGGCTGGGCCGTATCGCTGTTCGTGAATTGGCATTATCAGGCCGTCTACAGCACGCCGCTTTGGTTTTCCATCATCACGCCGTCGATAGTCGCGTTCGCCGTGTCGCTCTCGCTCGCACTCGGCATTGGCGCAGGTGTGCTAGCGTCTCTCCGACTGGTCCGCACTCCGCCGCTGGCGTTATTTGGCCGCTGAGTGAGAGCTACGCTCGCGCAGGCTTCGCTCCTCCGCCACCGGGCGCGCACGACACTGGCGGTGTTGGGTGTAGCAATCGCCGCGGCGATGCTGCTGGATATGGTGATGCTCGCAACGGGCATGCGCGAATCTTTTCGCGAGCTGCTTCTTGCGCGGGGCTTCGACATCCGCCTCGCTCCGAAGGGAACGCTGCCGTTCGATACCGACGCCACGATCCCGGGGGTGGCGGCCGTGATGAGCACCCTCAGGACGAATCCCGATGTTCGCGAGATCAGTCCAGTCCTTGGCGGCTCGATTCACTTCACTGTCGGTGGAAGGGACGTGAGTTCAGCGGTGCTCGGAATCGATCCGAAGGTTCAAGGCGATTACGAGCTGCTCGCTGGCAGAGACCTCGCGAGTGCTGACGCAATCGTCGCCAATGAATTCCTTCTCGAGAAACTCGGCGCCAGGTTCGGTGACACGTTGACCGTTGCGACCGGATACGATCCGCAGACGCGTACCTACTACGGACAGCGAAAACTCATATTGACTGGCAAGGTGCGTTTCATCTACGGCGCCGTCGATCAGGCGGGAGCGGCAGTCCGGCGCGAGACACTGGAGGCCATGGGTGGACAGGCGCGGCGCGATCGCGCGTCCCTCTTCATGATTCGGGTGCGAAAAGGAGCGAATCCGGACAGCGTCCGGGTTTGGATCGAATCGCGAATTCCCACGGTGACCGCGATCTCGGTAGCCACGGCGATCGCGCAAGTCGATCAACGACTCAGCTACTTTCGCCAGCTCGCCTTCATACTTGGCGCTGTGAGCCTGTTCGTTGGATTTCTGCTGGTCACGACACTCGTGACCGTGTCAGTGAACGAGCGCGCCGGCGAGATCGCAGTCATGCGCGCGATCGGAGTATCGCGGGTCCACGTCGTCCAGCAGGTTGTGCTCGAAGGTGTAGCAATAAGTCTTGCTGGCGCGATTATCGGGCTCGGACTGGGAATGCTCACCGCTCGTTACCTCGACTCGATTTTGTCGGCCTTTCCGGGTCTGCCGATGGCGATCGACTTCTTTCTTTTCCAGCCACGTGCGGCGTGGTCGGCAATCGGTCTTCTCGTCGTCAGTGGAATTGGCGCCGGGATTTATCCAGCGTGGCGCGCTGCGTCACTGCCGATCGCTGAATCCTTGCGGCGAGAAGCGATCGCGTGAGCGTGCGCGCGGTCAGCGAAGGAGTACCCGGCTCGGAGACGCCGATCGGAGCGGAACGGTCGATCGTTTCGCTACGCGACGTGCGTCGTGACTATCCGCTGGGAGCGGAGCGGGTGCACGCGCTTCAGGGAGTATCGCTCGATGTGGACCGCGGCGACTATGTTGCCATCGTTGGCCCGTCTGGCTGCGGCAAATCCACGTTGCTCAATCTGGTCGGAGTAATCGATCATCCGACATCGGGGACTGTGGCGATAGCGGGCAAACGTGTCGATGCAATGAACGATCGTGAGGCGACGTCGTTCAGGCTTCACAACATTGGCTTCGTATTCCAGCGGTTTTATCTGATGCCTGTGCTCTCGGCACTTGAGAATGTCGAGCTGCCGATGGCGGAGGCCAAAGTGCGGCCGGACGAGAGACGTGCTAGGGCCACGCAGCTTCTCGCGTACGTCGGGCTCAGCGCGCGCGAGCGTCATCGTCCGTCGGAACTCTCCGGAGGCGAGCAGCAGCGGGTGGCGATAGCGCGCGCGCTTGCGAATCAACCGTCGCTTCTTCTCGCAGACGAGCCCACTGGCGAGCTCGATGCGCGCACTGGCACCGAGATCATCTCGCTGTTTCGGCAACTAAACGCGGATGGCACGACCATCGTCGTAGTCACCCACGACGAAGACCTCGCGAACGCCGCACGTCGGAAGATTCACATGCGCGATGGCCGGATAGTGGAAGCATGATTGGTCGGCTCGCGCTCAGGAACATCACGTATCGCCCGTGGCGGTCGGTCCTCCTCTTTTTTGGTTATGGAATCGGCGTGGCGGTGATGATTGTGCTGCTGTCGATCGGCGAGGCGATGTTGTCTCAGGCGCGAAATGAAAAACTGGTCGGTGGTGGTTCGATAACGGTGCTGCCCGAGGGCCTCGACGTAGAGGTGATGAAGACTGGAGGAATCGGCGGTCTTTTTTTCTCGATCGACCACGCTTCGTTTCTCTACCGTCAGGTTTTCGGTTCACCCCGCTATAGTCGCGAGATCGCGGCCGTTGCTCCGCAGATCGAAGGACGTCTCGTCTATCTGCGAACGATGGACGGACGCGAGTACGCGGTTCACGCCAGCGGCGAAATCCCGTCGGCCACGCGCGCCGTTGGAGCTGCGCCGGAAGTGGTGCAAGGTTCTTGGGTCGACGACGACGGCGACCGACGCTGGATTTCTCCGACGTCGGCAGAGCTACGGAACGAGATCGATCATTTCCATGTGCCGGGTGACACCGTCGCCAACAGGCAGACATGGGCGGAGTGGCACTACTTCAACGTCGTGTCACAGGGCGGGAAGCGGTGGGCTTTCATCTCATTCATCGTGGGTGGAGATGTGACCGGCACGAATTGGGGCGGCAAGATCGGAATCACGCTCCGGACACAAGGCGGAGTCACGCGCCGCTTCGGCGAGACTGTGGATCGCTCGCACGTGCACTTTTCGACGAGCGATGCGAATCTCGTCATTGGGAATTCGCGGGTGACCGTGTTGCCGAACGGCGACTACCAGGTGATCGCGAGCGTGCCCGGAATGCACGTCGATGTGACCGTTCACCCGGCGCCATACGCGTATTTCCCGGGTGTCTCAATGGGATCGTCGGGATTCGTCTCGGGATACACGGTTCCGGCTCTCCGTGCATCAGCGTCTGGCGAGCTTTGCGTCGACGGGAAATGTGAGGCGCTGACCGATGCGCAATCCTACCATGATCACAACTGGGGCGTTTGGCGCGGCGTCACCTGGGATTGGGGGGCAGCGCGGGCGGGACAGTACACTTTTCTCTACGGGAGGGTCTATTCGCCGGATACAACCGCGTCGATTCCGCCAGTGCTCGTTTACGTGATCGACTCACTTGGATTCCGGGCGGTGTTTCGACCAAAGACGATCTCTTACGAGGATAGTCGAACCGTTCGTTCGGGCGCGACCACGCTTCGAGTTCCGTCGCGCGCCTCGTTCAGCGATGTGCGCGGCGACGACACGCTTCACGTCGACATCACGATCGATGACGCGATCGCGACCGACACTCGTCCAAGCTCCACCGAGCGGGGCGATCCCCTGGGGAGCGAGAAAGCGCGCCCATTCTTCATCCAGATGAAAGGCACCGCAAGAATCTCCGGGCGGATCGACGGCGAGCGTCTTACAGGAGCGGGCTTGGGGTTTTTCGAGACGTACCGCTAAACGCGAGAGCTTGACATCCCGGCTTCGCGGCTTCCGATTGAAAGTCATGGGCACGGAGATTCACATCGGCACGCAGGGCTGGAACTACGACGCCTGGGTCGGGCCGTTCTACCCTGCCGGAACGCGGCCATCGGATTTTCTCACCGTGTATGCGCGCGCATTCGATTCAGTCGAAGTCGATTCCACGTTTTACGCGTCGCCAGCGGCGACGACCATCCGAAGCTGGGTCGACCGAACACCGAAGGGATTTCTCTTTTCCCTGAAGCTGCCGCAGGAGATCACGCATGAGCATCGACTTCGCGACGAGACGGGCGCGTCGGAAGCA
>DASQPS010000027.1:0-2510 GCA_035643845.1 Gemmatimonadaceae bacterium
AGACACGCCGCGCTGCCGAGAGGAAGCGACTGACTTCCGCGACTTCGCGGAGACGCTGTTCCGGCGTCAGCGCGAGAATGCGCGGGACGTCATCGAGCATCTGCGGATCAGGACGCACGCGCCGGAGGCCCGTGGTGAGAGCGAAACCAGCCGCCTCGAGCAATCGCGTCAACGTCGACCAGGAGGGGCTGGTCTCACCGAGCTCGATTCTCGCAACGACCGACTGGGCAGTGCGCGCCTTCCGCGCGAGGTCGCGCTGGGATAGCCCTGCGCGTAATCGGGCTGCCTGCAGCAGCCCTCCTGCATTTGGACCCTTGCCTGCCATGGACCTATGATAGCTTATTAGCTATCAAATGGCAAGGTCGGATTGAAGCGCTCATGATTGAGCTGTGCTCTTCTAACGATTGGTGTTGAAGATCCCCGTGGAACTATGCCAATTCCGCGCGTGTCATTTCGCGGATGTCGTGAACCGGCCGAAGAATCCGCTCCACCCCTTGGTGCTCGTCATCCAGGATTGTTTGTTGCGCGCGCGCAGTCTTTGCTCCGTCAACCCGATCGTGCGGGCGACGCGTGGCCGTTTGTTCGCGGTCGTCTCCGCTTCGTTGACGGCAGCGAGCATTTCCTCTCTTTTGATGGCGCCAGCGTGGGCGTTGTCCTTCTTCCGAAAGGGGAAGAACATCTCCATCAGTTTGCTTTTCTTCATTTCGAACATCCTTGATTACAGTTAGCTCCGGCATGTGTTGACCTCGAGCCGGAGAGGCGATCCCTGCCCGGCGCGCTCGGTCACTGGCGCGGGCGGAAACCGGAACTCAGTTCGCGGTGTAACGGCCGGTGAGGTAGTCCATGTAAGCCGCATCCCGGGGAGTTACAGTGGTCGCGAGACGCGTGAACAGTTGCTGATAAGTCAGCGCCCTGAACCGAATCTCGGACCCGACGAGCTCGCTGAATCGAGCCAGCTCCAGCGCGTGCAGCTCACTCTCCGGACCCTTCCAATCGAAGTACATATACCATAGCTCGTGGTGTCCACGCTTCGTGCGGCCGATTCCTAGTGCGTGTTTCAGGAGCTGCGGCGCGTCCAGAAACCGGAAGGGTGACGCGTCCCGAAATGCGAGCGCAAGCGCCTGGCACTTTGGTAGCTTCGCGTTCACCCACGCCTCAGTACCATCGGCGAAATACTTTGGATGGATCGTGCGCTCTCGCGGCGTCAGCCACTCCGTAAACTTGCTCTCGATTGCTATGTAACGATTTCCCTCGAGCGTCAGCACGACATCCACGTTCGGCGGGTTGCCACGCAATCCGGTCGGAAACTGTTCCTCGAAGCTGACGCGCGTTATCCTGTCGCGCAGACCAAGCGCCCGCTGCAGCGGACGCGGATCCCGTGAGCGCCAGTAGTCGAATACGTTGACGCTGAGAGCCGATGACGATCTCAGCGCATGCATCTTCGGCGGTCGGATTCCGCGCTCACGCAGCTCGCCGCCGCTTCCTCTCTCGAAATCCCGGCGGGCATCGGACGATAGTTCCTGGCGAAGGTTATCCGCGAGCGACATCAGGTACTCGTTCTTGGTCGTGAGGCCCTTGTCCGTTGCCCAACGAGTTTGTTGCTGGACAACAGATAGAATGGAAGACGTCATACTTCATTTACCTCGGGAAGCATAGGGATGGGAAAGGCGCCGCTCGTGTGGCGATTCAGGTTGGTGACCGTAGTGGAAAACGATCACCCCACAGACGGCCTACTGAGGGCAAGTACGCGTCGATGCACCAGTCTACCGCGCATTTGGAGATTGCACGAAAAGCCACTGACGTGCCCGTGGCTTTCACTGCACGACGGAGCGCGCTCAGGAAATCCAGTAGCGTTGGATCATCCGGAGAGATGACCTTCTTCGGACGTTCTGCGGAAACGCGGGTTGATTTTTTTATGGGAACGCCTGGCGGGGGAAAGGCGTCGCCAGTAGCGCCCGAATGCCTGCCTCGGACCGAGGCAGAGCGGAGTGCGGGCTGGTGGAAACCTCCCGCTTTGGTTGTTAGACCTTGTTCAATCTAGTCGACCGCCGCTCCATTAGCTATCGGCGGGAACGCTTTTGCATCACGAACGCCGCGCCACGGTCGAACAGGGTTTTCGGGGTGCCGGTCGGGGGGAAAAAAAGACGGAGCGCCTTTCGACGCTCCGTCTTTTTATCAGGCTTGATCAGTCCAATCAGACGCAGGTAATGACGCCGGCAGTCGTGACGCCAGAGTCGCACCGCTTCGCCGAGAGCGAATGACTCGCTGTTGCCGTCCAAGCTGGCGGCGGGCCAGTCACTGCAGTCGCAATGACGGTCACGTTCTGTGACGGCGTGAAACCCTGAAGAGCCGCCGCGTTCGTCGCGGTACCGGAGAAGTATGAGCCGTTGTTGTCGGCGGCATACTGCTCTTCATACGTCGCGAGGTTACGAAGGTCTGACTTCATCGCGGCCACATAGGCCTTGTCCTTCGTGTTCGCAAACTTCGGAATCGCGATCGCGGCAAGAATG
>DASQPS010000028.1:0-12764 GCA_035643845.1 Gemmatimonadaceae bacterium
ACGCAGTTGATGCCCCAGGCAAAACTCAACGCCATCGTTGAGCGGACGCGCGCTGGTGGAGCTGAGATCGTCAAGCACCTCAAGACCGGATCTGCGTACTACGCGCCGTCGTCGGCAGCGGTGCAAATGTGCGAAGCTATCGTTCACGACCAGAGGCGGATTCTGCCGTGCGCCGCGTGGCTGAACGGAGAATACGGCATGTCGGGACTGTTCCTCGGCGTTCCCTGCAAGATCGGAAGGCGCGGACTGGAAGGCATAATCGAAGTGGAGCTCACCCGAGAGGAGCGCGAAGCCCTGGCCAAGAGCGCGGATGCAGTCCGGGAGCCGATGGCCGCCGTCAAACTTTAGCGATTGATGGGCAGGGTTCGCAGGTTTTATGGGTCCATGGTCGGAAAAAAAGCCGTCATGGGCGCCACAGGGCTCATCGGCGTTGTTTTCGTAGTAGTCCACGCGCTCGGCAATCTCCTCGTTTTTCGCGGGCCGGACGCCATCAACTCGTACTCCCACTTCCTCAAGAGCACGGGTGAGGTCCTATGGACGGTCAGAATCATTCTGATCGTCGCCGTCATCCTACACGTGGTTGCAGCGGTGCAGCTCACCCGACAAAGTCGCGCGGCACGGGCGATCGGTTACAGCAAGCGCGAAGCGCAGGCAGCGACGATTGCATCGCGGACAATGCGTTGGGGCGGCGCGCTGATCCTCGTCTTCATCGCTCTGCACATCCTCCACTTTACGACTGGTACGCTTCGGCCCGCGGGCGTTTTCAGCGCAGAAGACGTCTATGCGAACGTTGTATCGAGCTTCCGCATTTGGTGGGTCGCTCTGTTCTACGTCGTCGTGATGATCTTTCTCGGTCTGCACATTTTTCACGGCGCCTGGAGCTCTTTCAGAAGTCTCGGAATCACGCAGGCATCCCAAAGACCGCTCAGGCACAAGTTCTCTCTCGTCGTGGCGGTTTTCGTCTGGGCAGCATTCACCGCAATCCCAGTGGCGGTATTCTCCGGGTTTATCAGGTGACGCTTTCGCTCGATCCAAAGATTCCGACCGGTCCATTGGCGCAGAAGTGGGACAAGCATCGCTTCGAGATGAAGCTTGTGAGTCCGGCGAACAAGCGAAAGAACACGGTGATCATCGTTGGCACTGGCCTGGCCGGTGCGTCGGCGGCAGCTACGATGGGCGAGCTTGGCTACAAGGTGAAGTCTTTCTGTTTTCAGGATTCGCCGCGACGTGCCCACAGTATCGCAGCCCAGGGCGGAATTAACGCCGCGAAGAATTACCGGAATGATGGTGACAGTATCTACCGCCTTTTTTACGACACGGTAAAGGGCGGGGACTTCCGCTCGCGTGAGGGCAACGTCTACCGGCTCGCCGAGCTGAGCGTAAACATCATCGACCAATGCGTCGCGCAGGGAGTGCCGTTCGCGCGCGAGTACGGCGGGCTTCTCGCGAATAGATCATTCGGTGGCGCTCAGGTGTCCCGAACGTTTTACGCCCGAGGACAGACGGGCCAGCAACTCCTGCTGGGAGCATACCAGGCGCTGGAGCGTCAGATCTCGCAGGGCAACGTGGCGATGTTTCCGCGTACCGAGATGCTCGATCTCGTCGTCATCGACGGAAAGGCGCGCGGCATCATCACGAGAAACCTCGTGACGGGCGCAATCGATTCCCACGTTGCGGACGCAGTCGTACTGGCTTCGGGCGGTTACGGAAACGTCTACTACCTCTCGACGAATGCGCAGGGCTCGAATGCAACGGCTATATGGCGGGCGTACAAGCGCGGTGCGGCATTCGCGAACCCGTGCTTCACTCAGATTCATCCGACGTGCATTCCCGTGAGCGGTGAATACCAGTCCAAGCTGACTCTGATGAGCGAATCACTCAGGAACGACGGACGGGTATGGGTGCCGAAAAAAGCGGGCGACAAGCGCGACCCGCGACAGATCCCCGAGGCTGAACGCGATTATTTTCTCGAGCGAAAATATCCGAGCTTTGGCAATCTTGCTCCACGCGACATAGCATCGCGCGCCGCCAAGGAGGTTTGCGACGAAGGCCGGGGTGTCGGCGACACGGGGTTGGGGGTCTACCTCGACTTTGCCGACGCTATCAAACGACTCGGCAAGAAAGTGATCGAGGATCGATACGGGAATCTCTTCGAAATGTACGAGCGCATCACCGACGAGAATCCTTATGAAGTCCCGATGCGTATCTATCCCGCCGTCCATTATACGATGGGCGGGCTCTGGGTCGATTACAATCTGATGAGCACCGTCGATGGTCTGCACGTAACCGGAGAGGCGAATTTCTCGGACCATGGTGCAAACAGGTTGGGAGCTTCGGCGCTGATGCAGGGCCTTGCAGACGGGTATTTCATAATCCCCAGCACGATCGGCGATTACGTCGCGACCAATAAGCCAACGAAAGTGGATGCAAATCACCCGGCATTCCAGGATGCGGTGCGTGGCGTCGCCGAGCTGACGAACAAGTTTCTTTCGATTCACGGAACGCGCACGGTTAGTTCATTTCACCGCGAGCTTGGCCATATCATGTGGCAGTACTGCGGAATGTCGCGCAACGAAGCGGGCCTCAAGCTTGCCATCCAGAAAATCGTCGAACTGCGCCGCGAATTCTGGCGCGACGTCAACGTTCCGGGCAGCGACGCTGAGCTGAACCAGGCGTTGGAGAAAGCGGGACGTGTCGCTGATTTTCTCGAGCTCGGGGAGCTGATGTGCATCGACGCATTGCACAGAACAGAATCGTGCGGAGCGCATTTTCGCGAAGAGAGTCAGACACCGGAGGGGGAGGCACTGCGGGATGACGCGCACTTCTCCTATGTTGCTGCGTGGCAGTACGCGGGAGAAGGGAAGGCCCCCATTCTCAACAAGGAGCCGCTCGTTTTCGAGAACGTGAAGCTTTCTCAGCGGAGCTACAAATAATGCATCTCACGCTCCATGTGTGGCGTCAGGCGGGTCCCGATGCGCCAGGAAAGATGGTCGTCTACGAAGCGACGGACGTCAGTCCCGATATGTCGTTCCTCGAGATGCTCGACGTCGTGAACGAAGGGCTCACGAAGCGTGGCGAGGTTCCCATCGCATTCGACAACGACTGTCGCGAAGGGATCTGCGGCATGTGCAGCCTGATGATCAACGGTGTCGCACATGGTCCGATGCACGGCACCGCGACCTGCCAGCTTCACATGAGGAGCTTCAGGGACGGCGACACGATTTACATCGAGCCTTGGCGTGCACGCGCTTTTCCAGTCATCAAGGATCTTACCGTCGATCGCTCGGCATTTGACAGAATTATCCAGGCCGGAGGATTCATAACGGCGCCTACCGGCGGAGCGCAGGATGCTAACACCATTCTGGTGTCGAAGGAGAGCGTCGACTCAGCGATGGACGCAGCAGCGTGCATCGGTTGCGGAGCGTGCGTTGCCGCGTGCCCGAATGCGTCTGCCTCGTTGTTCACGGCTGCGAAGATCACCCATCTCGGGCTTCTGCCTCAGGGACAGCCGGAGAGGTATGCGCGCGCTCTCAGAATGGTGGAGCAGATGGAGCTCGAGGAGTTCGGCAGCTGTACGCTACACGGCGAATGTCAGGAGGCGTGTCCAAAAGAGATAAGTATGGATACCATCACGCGAATGAACCGTGATTTCATGCGGGCCAGTCTGATCGGCACGCGGCACTAGAACTGGCGCGCTTGGTGCACCCTTCGTCCTCGGATTAACTCACGCTTTCGGCGGTGCGCAAGCCGATTGGGACGGAGCCGGATTGTCATGACGGAGTCACCGACAGATCAAAAAACGAAAAGTGCCGTTGGCGACAAGGGCAGTGAATCGGCGCTGGGCGGTGCCGACGCCGTGAACGACACACCCGGAATAGCGCGACATGGCACCACACCCGGCTCGCCGTTCAGAGTCGTCGCTCCAGCGCGGTCTGCCTGGATCAACAACAAGTTTGTCTGGCTTTCGTTGCTCGTCGCCGTCGGGATAATTCTCGCCTACGCCGCGGGCATGCTGCGATAATCAGATCCTTGTTGGTCCCTGTTCCGTGTGCCCGCGCTCAAACTCGCGATTGAGGCGCGTCTTTTCGCTCTTCTTTTCGGCTTCGTCGTGCTGCTGACGCTCCTCGAAAAGTCGATGCGCTGAATTGTGGTTGGCTAGATTTTTCGGCCGCTCGAGTTGTCCGTTAAGAGGATTGTGATCCGCCGCGCCGTTGCCGGACTGTAGCTGTTCCAGAATTTTGCTGCGCGTCTTCGAGCCGTGCTGTCCCTCTGCGTGGTCTTGGGGACCTTTCTGTAAGCCGTCGCGGTTTTGCATCAGTCCTGGTTCCTCCCCGTTGCGGTTCGTCCTACCAGCTCCGGCAAGCCAAGGGCCACCTCATAACCGTGGCAGAGTCACACCCTGCTGCCCTTGATATTTTCCCTTCTTGTCCTTGTATGAGACATCGGGCTCTTCGTCTCCCTTGAAAAACAGAACCTGAGCAATGCCTTCGTTCGCATAAATCTTGGCGGGAAGGGGAGTCGTGTTCGAAATCTCCAACGTGACAAAACCTTCCCACTCCGGCTCGAAAGGGGTCACGTTGGTGATTATTCCGCAGCGCGCGTATGTGGATTTCCCGACCGTGATCGTCACCACGTTTCGCGGAATCCGGAAGTATTCCACCGATCGCGCCAGCGCGAACGAATTCGGCGGAACGATGCAGACGTCGCCCTCGAATTCCACGAACGACTTTGGGTCAAAGCATTTGGGATCGACGATCGAGTTGAGGACGTTGGTGAATATCCTGAACTCTGGAGCGACACGCATGTCGTAGCCGTACGAGCTCACTCCGTAAGAGATGACTCCTGATCTTACCTGGCTGCTTTCGAAGGGCTCGATCATCCGGTGCTCGCGGGCCATCCGGGTAATCCAGCGATCCGATTGAATTGACATTGGGAGAGATCTGGTTGGTGGGATGCCAAGTAGCGACTGGTGGAGCACCGCTCGGGTGCTCGCGCTTTTTCGACGTGAATGTACGAATTTCGCACCATCATCGCTACAGAACCGAAGGCGTTGAATTACAAGATGGCCGTCGGTAAATTGCTGAAAATCGCGTTAGTGAAATTTTTCACGAAGTCAGAAACCTAATGGCACGCGCTTACTTCCCGGTTCTTATGCTGCTCGGCTTCGTGGTGATCAACGGCCTCATGATCATCGCGATCTCGACGCTCACGATTCGGGCGCGGCCTACGCCGGTCAAGCAGCAAGCCTACGAATCGGGCGTTCCGGCACTCGGCGATGCGAGAGAGCGCTTCTCGGTTCGATTCTATCTCATCGCGATACTCTTCATCATCTTCGACATCGAAACAGTTTTCATGATTCCGTGGGCTGTCTACTACAGGCAGCTCTCCTGTCTCGTGCCGCTCGTGGGCGACACTTGCCCAGTCGGGAACATCTCGCTGTTTGGTCTCTCGGAAATGCTCGTGTTCATGGTGATTCTGCTCATAGGGTTCATCTACGTTTGGAAAAAGGGCGCGCTGCAATGGGATTGAGCGCGCCAGCCGAGCACCGCACGGTCGCCTACGTTCCGGAGTCGCAAGAAGGATGGGTCGCGACCCGACTGGATTTTCTCGTCAACTGGGCTCGCGCGAATTCCCTGTGGCCCATGCCGTTCGGCACTGCGTGCTGCGCCATCGAATTCATGGCAACGGCCGCCAGTGATTTCGACCTCGCCCGATTCGGAATGGAGCGGATGAGCTTTTCTCCCCGGCAGGCTGACGTGTTGATCTGCGCCGGTCGGGTTCCATTCAAGCTCGCCCCGATTCTCCGGCGCATTTGGCAGCAGATGCCGCAGCCCAAGTGGTGCATCTCGATGGGCGCCTGCGCGTCTTCGGGCGGGATGTTCGACAACTACGCGGTAGTGCAGGGAATTGACGCCATAATTCCGGTCGATGTTTATGTGCCCGGATGTCCACCGAGACCGGAAGGACTCCTTTACGGCATCCGGATGCTTCAGGAGAAAGTCAAAAACGAGCGCGCAGCTGACACCGCGACGCGCAACGAGATGGAGCCCGACCCGTCAAGCCAACTATACATTCCTCCCTCGCTGATCGACGAGCTCGGGGAACCGTTCGGCAATTCGGTTCATCAGACAAGGTCGGCGCCGTGAGTCGCTTCGAGGTCGTTCGAACGGGCGCCAGTGTGCCCGACAGCCAACCGATCACCCGACGAAACATCTCTCATCGCGGCGAAGCCGCCAACGCCAGCGCGCAAGCCCTTCAGCAGAAATTTGGCGCGGCGGTCCAGCGCGTAGAAGTGATCTGGGGGGAGACCGTCGTGTACGCCGATCCTGCTTCGGTAAAGCCCATCATTCGCTGGCTCCGCGACGACCCTTCTCAGCGCTACGATTTCCTCGCCGACCTCACCGCCGTCGAGTATCGCGATACGGAAACACCGATTGAGGTCGTGTGGCATCTTCGCTCGCTTCCATACCGTCGGTTCTTGCGAATCAAGTCGCAGCTCGCCAAGGGTCAGCCGCTCGAGATCGAAAGCGTCTACGACATTTACCGTGCTGCTGACTGGCTCGAACGTGAGTGCTACGACATGTTCGGCATTCGCTTTCGCGGCCATCCTGATTTGAGACGGCTTCTCATGTGGGAGTCGTACAAGGAGGGTTTTCCGCTGCGCAAAGACTTTCCACTGCGCGGACGTTTCAGTCGCTCGGAACAACTCCGCCAGGCACTCGATCAAAATCCAGAGGCACGCTACTCGATGGAGGAGCTGACCATCGCCGATGCGTTCGCCGAGTTGCCGGAAGCAATGCGGGAGAGGCTGAGCAAAGGCGAGAGGACGGGCGAGTAGATGCCACGGCGCACTGTCGAAGTTGAGCTTTCAACCACGGGGCTTGACGCCCAGGGCAGGCCGCAGCGCGTCCCACTCGTTACTGATGAGGGAGGAACAGCGGTCGCTGTGCAAGCGCCGCCGAGCCTCGAGCCAGAGCTCGAAGGCGAGCACATGCTCATCAACATCGGGCCACAGCACCCGGCAACACACGGAGTCCTGCGGCTGGTCCTCGAGCTGGATGGAGAGACCGTAGTACGGTGCATTCCGCACATTGGTTATCTGCATTGCGGCTTCGAGAAAATCGGCGAATACAGACAGTACAATCAGATCATCTGCTGGACCGATCGCGAAGACTATCTCAACTCGATCGGAAACAACGTCGCGTTCGCGCTCGGGGCTGAGCGCTTGTTCGGCATCGAGGTAACGGAGCGTTGCAAGGTGCTTCGGGTCATTGCATCCGAGCTGTCGCGCATTATGTCGCACCTGGTCTGGCTCGGCACTTTCTGCATCGACATCGGCGCGTACACCCCGTTTCTCTGGTCATTCCAACGTCGTGAAGAGATTTACCGGCTGCTCGAGAAGTGGATTGGCGCGAGACTGACGACGACGGCCACCCGCGTGGGAGGAATGGCGGCGGACATCCCGAGCGGGTGGATGGATGGCCTGCGGCAATTCATCCGCACATTCCCGCACACGCTCGAGGAAATCGACCGCGTACTGACGAAAAACGCGATCTGGGTCGGCCGCACCGTTGGACTGGGCGTCATGACGCCCGACGAAGCGATCAACTGGGGACTCTCGGGACCGATGCTTCGTGCGTCCGGAGTGGATTACGACGTGCGCAAGGATTTCCCATACCTGGATTACGAGACCTACGACTTCGAGGTACCTGTCGGCACGAGCGGCGATGTCTACGACCGCTATCTCGTACGATTCGAAGAGCTGCGCCAGTCGGTGCGCATACTGCAGCAGGCCGCCGATCGTTTGCCTGAGGGACCGGTGAATATCGACGACCCGCGCGTCATACTTCCTCCCAAGTCGAAAGCGACCAGCGAGATGGAATCGATGATCCATCACTTCAAGAACGTGATGGAAGGTCCGCGGCCGCCGATCGGAGAGTCATACGTCGCGGTCGAGAGCCCGAAGGGAGAGAAGGGCTACTATATGGTATCAGACGGAACGTCCAAGCCAGTGCGTTGGAGGATCCGTCCACCGTCCTTCGTCAATCTCGCGGCGATTCCGAAGATGGTGGAAGGACACCTTCTCTCCGACGTGATCGCAATCAATGCGAGCATCGACATCGTCATGGGAGAAATCGATCGTTGACTCCTGATCTCGTCGGCGGACTGGAGTCGCCCGACTACGCGTCTCACGATCGTGAGTCGCACGAGCCCTACGTTGCGGTTTTCACTGGCGAAGCGAAGCGCGAGCTCGACGAGCTGCTTACACGCTATCCAACGAAGATGGCGGCGCTTCTTCCCGCCTTGTGGATCGTGCAGCGTGAGCGGGGATGGGTGAGCGACGAAGGAATGGCGGAAGTCGCGGAACTCCTAGAGCTGACTCCGGCGTACGTGAAAGGCGTAGTCACGTTCTACACTATGTATCACCAACATCCGGTTGGAAAATATTTCATTCAGGTGTGCACGACTTCACCGTGCGGAATCTGTGGCGCTGAGGATGTCGTGAAGGCGTTCCTCCGTCACACGAATGCAGGTGATCTGGGACTCACGTCGCCGGACGGACGATTTACTGTGATCGAGGTCGAATGCCTCGGCGCGTGCGGTTTCGCTACGCCCGTGATGGTCAACGAAGAGTTCATCGAATCAGTCACTCCGGAAAAGGTGCCGGATTTACTCGCGCGACTCGCATAATGGGCTACCCGCAACCGCCGCATCAGAGAGAAACTCCGGTTCTTTCCAAGTATTTCGGCGACGCCGAGGCGCGAACTCTCGATGGTTGGAAAAAAAGAGGTGGCTACAAGGCGCTGGAAAAGGCGCTAGGAATGGCACCGGCAGAAATCGTCAGCGTCGTGAAGGAATCCGGATTGCGCGGGCGAGGCGGTGCGGGATTCCCAACCGGGATGAAGTGGTCGTTCATGAAACCGGGCGACGGCAAGCCGCACTATCTGTGCTGCAACGCGGACGAATCGGAGCCCGGGACGTTCAAGGACCGAGAGCTAATGCGATGGACCCCGCACGCTCTCGTCGAAGGCTGCGCGATTGGAGCCTACGCGATCGGCGCTGAGACTGCCTACATCTACATTCGGGGCGAATTCACCGAGCCACTTTTCTGGATGGAAAAGGCGGTCAAGGAGGCTTACGAAGCCGGCATCATAGGCAAGAATGCGATGGGTACAGGAAAGCGCATCGACGTCCATGTGCACAAGGGTGCTGGAGCCTACATCTGCGGCGAAGAGACGGCACTCATGAATTCGCTGGAAGGACGTCGCGGCAATCCGCGCATCAAGCCCCCTTTCCCAGCGGTATCTGGTGTGTTCGGCATGCCGACGACGATCAATAACGTCGAAACATTGATTGCATCTGCGCCGATTCTTCTCAACGGCGCGGACTGGTACAAGAAGATGTGCCTATCCAATCCGAAGAGCACTGGCACCAAGCTCTTCTCGGTGTGCGGCAATGTTCAGCGTCCGGGGACGTACGAAGTCGTGCTGGGGTTTCCGTTCAAGGAATTTCTGTACGACCTGTGCGGCGGACCGCCGCACGGAAGGAAATTCAAAGCGGTGATTCCTGGCGGAGCGTCGGTCCCGATCCAGACGATGGAAGAGGCAGACGCCACTCTAATGGATTACGAAGGCTTCGTCGCGCAAGGATCTATGCTCGGCTCTGGTGGAGTGATCGTTATCGACGACGCTCAGTCGATGGTCTCGGTCATCGCTCGAATCGCGCGCTTTTTCGCGCACGAAAGCTGCGCCCAGTGCACGCAATGCCGAGAGGGCACCGCTTGGGCAACGAAGATCATGGAGCGGATTCGCGACGGCGAGGGAACCAGCGAAGACCTCGATACTCTTCTCGACATCTCTGAGCAAATGACGGGCAAGACGATCTGTGTGCTGAGCGACTCGTGCGCGGTTCCAATCGTTTCCGGAATCAAGAAATTCCGATCCGAGTTCGAAGCGTTGATTCAGGGTCGGCGTTTTCATCCAGTGATTGCGGCGGTGGCCTGATGGCCGAAGCGAAAATGGTCAACGTGACGATCGAGGGCCGGCCGGTCAGCGTTCCCGAGGGGATTACGATTCTCGAGGCCGCGAAGAAAGCTGGCATTCTGATTCCTCACTACTGCTATCATCCCGGTCTTCCGATCGCGGGCGTGTGCCGAATGTGCCTCGTCGAAGTCGAGAAGTCTCCCAAGCTCGCTCCGTCCTGTGCGACGACAGTGGCTGAGGGGCAGGTGATTCACGTCTACTCGGAGAAATCGCTCGACGCGCGCAAGGGCGTCCTCGAGATGCTCCTGATCAATCATCCGCTCGATTGTCCGATCTGCGATCAGTCCGGCGAATGCGAGCTCCAGGATTACACGTTCCAGGAAGGACGCGCCGACTCGCGGTATAGGGAGCCCAAACGTTTCAATCCCGCTGAGGACTTTGGCGGTGACGTGATCTACGTACCCAATCGCTGCATCCTCTGCACGCGGTGTGTGCGATTCATGGATGACGTCGCGCACGATCCATCGATCAATGTCAGTGAGCGTGGAGATCGTGCACTCATCGGGAAATTCGAGGGAAAGGACCTCACGCATCCGTGGGCGGCGAACGTGGTCGATCTGTGCCCGGTCGGAGCACTGCTCTCGAAAGATTTTCTCAACAAGGCCAGAGCCTGGGAGCTGGATCGCACCGCCTCGATTTGCCCGAATTGCACTCAGGGCTGCAACGTGATCATGGAGACGCGCGAGAATCAGGTTGTCCGGATGCGGCCGCGCGCCAATGAGAACGTGAACGCTTTCTTCATGTGCGACTGGGGCAGGCTCAATTACCGTTGGATGAATGAGATGAATCGCGCTGAGCAGCCCATGGTTCGACGCGGCGATTCGCTAGCGCCGACCACGTGGGAGGCCGCGATCACGGCGGCGGCGCGCGCGCTTAATGGCAAGAGAGTTTTTGTTGCCGCCTCGCCGATGCTGTCGAATGAATCGCTCTTTCTCCTCTCACAGATCATGGAGGGCGGAGCCGGAGTGTTCCGCGTTATCGAGGGCGACGAAGCTCCGCTTCCCGGCGTAAAGGATCTCGCGCTCCGGCGCGAGCGCGCTGCAAACGTCTATGGTGCGCACGCGCTTGGATTTCAGAAAACCAAAGACTTGCTCGGCGATCTAAGGCAGGGAGATGTGCTCGTGGTGGCGGGCGAGGATCTGTCCGGGATCGACGCGTCGGCGTTGACAGCGGCGAGCGCGATCGTCGTGATCGGTTCGGTTCTGCCCGACGTGGCCAGAAATGCGTCCGTCGTCCTTCCCATTGCCAATTTCGCGGAAGAAGAAGGCACAGTTACCAACCTTCGCGGCAGAGTGCAGCGCTTCACGCAAGCGAGACAGGCGCCGGGCGAAACGCGTCCAAGCTGGCTCGTGCTTGGAGATCTCCTTGGTGCGCTGGGCAGGCAAAGCGATTTCTTTCTACCTTCCGCGGTTTTCGCACGGCTAGCGGCGTCGAACAAATCTTTTGCGGGACTCAGTTACGACACGATTGGCTTCAAAGGACTGCCGCTCGCCGACGCGCCCGACACCGGACCCCACGCGCCTATCGCTGTGAGCGCTGCATCATGATCGTGCAGCCCGTCGCCGCGCTGTTGCAAGTCGCGAATCCCGATCTGCCTCCAGTGAGTGGACTGGCGTTCTATCTGTTCACGATCCTCAAGCTTATCGTGATCTTCACTATCTACATGGTCGGGATCGCAATGCTCACGCTCGCCGAAAGAAAAATCTCGGCGTGGATCCAGGATCGTCACGGACCGAACAGGGTGGGGAAGGGCTGGCTACAGCCTGCGGCCGATGGCCTCAAGAACTTCATGAAGGAAGAGACCATGCCGGACGGCGCGAACAAACCGCTGTTCGTTCTCGCGCCGATTCTCTCCTTCATTCCAGCACTTACCGCGTGGTGCGTGATCCCGTTCGGCGCTCCGGTTCCGACGCGCTGGGGAAGAATCGACCTTGTCGTCGCCGATCTCCCTGTCGGATTTCTTTTCATTCTCGCGCTGACGTCCCTCGGCGTATACGGAATTGTTTTGGCCGGGTGGTCCTCGAACAACAAGTACGCGCTCCTCGGCGGGTTGCGGTCGAGCGCGCAGATGATTTCCTACGAGATCTCGATGGGCATGTCGACGATCCCAGTGATTCTTCTCGCGGGGAACGTGAGCCTGAACAGCATAATCAACCAGCAGGTGTGGGGCGGCTGGAACTTCATCAATCTGACCGTTGCGTTCTTTGTCTTCATGGTATCGGCGTTCGCCGAAACCAACCGCCTTCCATTCGACTTGCCGGAGGCGGAGTCAGAGCTCATTGCCGGCTATCACACCGAGTACAGCGCGATGAAGTTCTCGCTCTTTTTCATCGCTGAATACGGTGGCATGGTTACTTCGAGCGCCCTCATGGCGACGCTGTTCTTCGGCGGATGGGACGTTCCTTTCACCGCGCGCGACAACATCGGACCTTACAGCGGATGGCTGTCGCTTCTCTCGATCGGCATCATGCTCGCGAAGATGCTCTTTTTCATCTTCCTTTTCATGTGGGTGCGCTGGACTCTTCCGCGCTTCCGCTACGACCAGCTCATGTCGCTGGGATGGAAGTTCATGTTGCCGCTCATTCTGGTTTACATCGTGCTGATCGCCGCCGTCATGCTCGGGCTTTCCGCGGCCGGCGTTCATCCGGGAACATGGTACGCCACGATACTCGGCGCAGTAAACATCGCACTCGTGATAGTGCTGTTCACGATTCTCGATCG